>CADCVT010000183.1 GCA_902806215.1 uncultured Solirubrobacteraceae bacterium
ACAGGTCACGGAGCGTACTCTCAATCAGCGGATCGAGCGACTGCTCCGCGGGTCGGACCGAGGGTCGCGACGAGCACGCCGAGGAGCACCACGGCGACCCCGGCGAGCTGCAGGGCGGACGGCTCCTCGTCGACGAGGAGGGCCGCGAGCAGCACCGCGCCGACCGGCTGGACCAGCAGCAGCACCGACGCGAGCGCGGCCGCGAGCCCCGGCAGCGAGATCGAGATGAGCATCCACCCGAGCACCTGCGAGGTCAGAGCGAGGAGGATCAGCCATCCGGTCGCCTCGGCCGGCGGCGCGAGGTCCAGCGACCCGCTGACCGAGCCGTAGACCAGGCAGCCGAAGGCCGCGACCGCGCTGGCGACGAACAGCGGACCCGCCGGCCGCGACGGCCCGGCGTTGGCCGAGCGCATGAGCAGGATGAACCCGGCGTACGCGACGGACGTCAGCGCGCCGTAGAGGACCCCGAGCGCCGGGTCGTCGCCGTACGCGCCGTCCTCGATCACGCCCGCGATCAGCACGACCCCGATCAGCACGACCGGCACCGCCGCGACCACCCGGGCCTCGGGCCGCTCGCCCAGCACCGCCCACGCGACGTACGCGACGAGGACGACCTGCAGGTTGCCGAGCACGGTCGCCAGCCCCGCGCCGACGTTGTCGATCGCGTGGTGCCAGAAGATCAGGTCGCAGGAGAACAGCACCCCCGCGGCGGCGAGCTTGCCCCAGTCGCTCGGCCGGGGCCCGAGGCGCCGCCGCTCGTTCCACGCCAGCAGCCCCAGCGCGGGCAGCGCGAAGAAGCAGCGGAAGAACGCGGCCGTCTCGGGCGAGACCTCGGCAAGCCGCACGAGGATGCCCGAGAACGCGATCGTGAGCGCGCCCGCGAGCGCGAAGAGGACGAAGCGATTCAGGTGGCGCGCTCGGCGGCGAGCGCCTGCAGACGCTCGGCCAGCTCGGGCGTTCCGTTGCGCAGGCGGCGCAGGTCCCAGCCGGTCAGCGTGATGAGCCGCATCGGCGTCGTGGCCCGGACCGTCGCGTTGCGCAGGCCCTTCTTCACGACGCCCACCTCGCCGAAGACGTCGCCCGGCCCGAGCTGCGCGACGACCTGACCGTCCATGACGACCTCGGCCTGGCCCTCGTCGATGATCGTCAGATCGTACGAGTAGTCGCCCTCGCGGACGAGCTCGGCCCCGTCCTCGACGCTGATCTCGTGCGCGGCCTTCGAGATCGTGCGCAGCGAGACGTCGTCGAGTCCCTCGAACAGCGGCAGCTCCGACAGACGCTTCTGGTTCATACGCGGACCGTACCGGGATTGACCGGGATGAGAGAGTCAGATCCGTGCAGTGCCTGGCGTGTGGCGAACAGAACCCGGAGCGCGCGCGGTTCTGCCTGAACTGCGGGACGGCGTTGACGGCCGCGACGGCGGTGGCGGGCGGGTCGCGCGAGGTGCGCAAGACGCTGACGGTGCTGTTCGCGGACATGGTCGGCTTCACCTCGCTCGGCGAGCGCCTCGACTCGTGTCTGCGAGGGTCACCCGATGACGACCGTCGAGCTCGTGCCGCTGCTGGCCGGCGAGGTGGCGCTGACCGCGCGCTTCGAGTACGCGCCGACCGGGCCCCTGCCCGCCGAGCGGACGCTGCTCGCGCAGGCGCTCGGCGTCCGCCGGCACTGGGCGCCGGTCCCCGCGTTCCTCCTTCGCCATCCCGAGCACGGCGACACCCTCGTCGACGCGGGCCTCGACCCGAGCGCCGAGCGCGACCCGGCCGCGACCCTCGGCCCGGCGAGCGGCCGGCTGTTCGGGTGGCGCGTCAAGCCGCTGCGCCCGCAGCTCGACGCGCTCGGAGCCGAGCCCCGGCGCGTGCTGCTCACCCACGCCCACAGCGACCACGTCAGCGGACTGGGCCAGTTCCCCGGCATCCCGATCGTGCTCGACCGGCGCGAGTGGGACGCGACCTTCGCCCGGGGAAGCTGGCTCAACGGCTACGTCCCGCGCGTCCTCGAGAAGCGCCTCACGCTGCAGTCCCTCGAGGTCGAGGACGCCCCGGCCTACGGGCCGTTCGGGCACGCGATCGATCTCTTCGGCGACGGGAGCATCCGCGTGATCGGCACGCCGGGCCACAGCATCGGGCACTGCTCGGTGCTCCTGCGGACCGCCGGGCGCGAGGTGCTGCTGTGCGGCGACGCGGCTGGCTCCGAGCGCCAGCTGCACGAGCCGAGGACGTCGGCGATCTTCGTGGACCGGGCCCAGTCGCTCGACTCCCTGAACCGGATCGTGGCGTGGCACCGCGAGCACCCGGAGGCGCTCGTGGTGCCCGGCCACGACCCGGGCTGGACGGCCTGGCACGACCGCCGAGCCGCCTAGTCGCGCGGAGCGGCCTCCGCGAGCTTCGTCGCCTCGGCGGCCGACGGCGCGAACGCCAGGACGGCGACCCGGCCGCGATGGACCTGGGCCGCGGCCCCACCGTCGAACGCGAGCACCCCGCCGTCCTTCGGCTTGGCGCCGGCGGCCTTGCCCAGCGACGTCCGGAGCGCGGCGTTCAGTGCTTTGGCCTGCGCGTCGTCGGCCATCCGCCAGACGATCACCGCGGCCGTGTCCGGGCGGCACGGGGGCTCGCAGCTGCTCTCGATCCCCTTGCGCACGTACGCCTCGAACCGCCCCGCCTCCCAGCCGTGCGCGGCGGCGCGGGCCTCGCGGTCGGGCAGCCCGGCGCGGAGCATCGCCAGCGTGTCGACCTCGCCCACGTCGGCGCGGCCGAGCCGGTCCCACTGCGCGTCGAGCGTGTCGGCGACGGTGAAGCGCGGGCGCTCGTGCCGGTCCTCGGGCCATGCGCCCGGGTGGAGCACAGCCGCGGTCGTCTTCGGCGGCTTCTGGTGCGCGCGGTTGACCCTGTCCCACCCGCCCTCGCGGTACAGGTCCGCCGCGAACTTCCCGCCGTCGGCGTAGGGGAACTGCGAGAACACGTTCATGCCCGGGGGAGCCTTCGTGTCGGTCGTCTGCTTGCGCACGACGCCGAGCGTGCGGTCGACCGGGCCCGGGACGCCCTGGAACTTGATCCGGTAGAGGACCTCGGTCAGCGTCGCGCTGCCCTCGTGCAGCGCGTGACGCGCGAACGAGCTGTCGGCGAACGGCTTCGGGTCGCGCTCGAAGCCGCCGAACGTCTGGTCCTCCAGCGCGTGCGCCATCTCGTGCGCGAGGACGGCCTCGCCCTCCTCGGCGTTCTGCTGGACGACCTCCTCGACGATGTAGATGCGCCCGCGCTCGGGCACGTAGAGCCCGGCGACGCTGACCTCGCCATCGCGCTTGAGGACCTCCTTGTCGCGCTCGAGGTCGATGAGCCCGGTCATCGTCGAGACGAGCTCCGACGCGATGGCGAGGCTCTCGGCGCGCTCCTTCGCGATGCCCTTCAGCTCGCGCGCGGCCTCGCGCTCGACCCCCTTGAGCTCCTTCTCGAGGTCCTTCGCGGCGACGACCTTCACCTTCGGCCGCTCCTTGAACTTCAGCCCGCGGATCTCCTCGACCCGCGCCGCGACCTGCTCCACGGGGAGCGACGTCGCCTCGGCCTCGGGCACGATCGCGTCCTCCGTCGAGGAGCCGCCAATCAGCGACGCTCCTCCCAGCACGGCCGCTACGACTGCGGCGGCCCCCAGCGCTTCCTTGCGCATGTCATCCCCTCGTCCGTGTCCTGACTGCTCGCGGGAACGATACCCCTCAAGCCGCTGAGGCGGCGCTACCTCGACGCGGTCGCGAGCCGCCGCGCCAGTGCCGCCTGCGGCGCGATCGCCATCCGGACGTCCGTGCCGTCCACGACGACACGCGCCGAGGAGGCCGCCTCGAGGCGCCGCAGTCCGTGCACGAGCTCCCGGGCGTCGCCCTCGGTCGCCGTCCGCCATGCCATGACCGCCGCCGTGCGGTCGGCGCACGGCAGCCGGCAGTCGCCGGGGCCGCGCTGGAAGACGATCGAGGCCGCGCTGCGCACCCCGTCGGCCATGTCGCCGGCGTCCGGGTCGTGAGCCACGAGCGCGCGGGTCATGATGCCTCCGAGATCGACCTCGGCCAGCCGGCGCCAGCCGTCACCCAGGTCGTCCGCGCGCGGGAGCGGCGGCGGGGGACCCTCGCCGGGGTCGTCGCCGTAGATCGCTCCCGACGACGCGGGAGGGCGTCGGTGCGCGCCGTTCACGCCATCCCATCCGGTGCGCTCGTGCAGCGTGCGAACGTACTCCGTGCCGGTCTCGTAAGGGAACGCGGAGAGCAGCGAGAGGCCCGGCGGCAGCTCGGTCGGGATGTACTCCGTCAGCACGCGCAGCAACGGCTTCAGTGGCGTGCGATCGCCGAGGTGCTCGCGCCGGTACATGGCCTCGACGAGCATCGCGCTGCCCTCGGCGAGTGCGCTCGTCACACAGCCGCGGTCGTCGTAGACGCGCTCCCGCGCGGACGGGAAGTGCTGGTACTCGAGAGTGCGTGGGTCAGCTCGTGCGCGACGACGGCCTCGGACTCGATGGCGTCGAGGACCACCGGGTCGTCGAGGACCAAGACAGCTTCTCGACGCGCGACACGACCTTCGCGTAGCCGTCGAGGCCGGCGGGCCCCTGGCCGTCCGCCCGTACCAGGAGCACGAGCGTGACGACCGCGAGGACGGCGGCGACGTTGGCTGCGCGGCGAAGGGTGATGCGCCGAAGGCTACGCGCGAGCGGGCTCGGGCTCGGGCTGTGCTCCGCGGCCGTGGATCTCGCCGATCCGCGGCATCCACTCGAGCGACTTCGGCAGGTACCAGTTCCACGTGCCGAGCAGCTTCATCGAGGTGGGGAGGAGGACCGCCCGCACGATCGTCGCGTCGACGAGGATCGCCGCGGCCAGGCCGACCCCGATCATCTTCATCTCGAGCACGCCGAGCGTGGCGAAGATCCCGAACACGGCGACCATGACGGCGGCGGCGCTCGTGACGACGCCGGCGGTCGACTTGATCCCCTCCGCCACCGCGTCGTGCGTCGACAGCCCGCGGTCGAACGCCTCGCGCACCCGCGAGAGCACGAACACGTGGTAGTCCATCGACAGGCCGAACAGGATCACGAAGAGCATGATCGGCAGCCACGTCGCGATGTAGCCGGTGGGCTCGAAGTCGAGCAGGCCCGAGCCCCAGCCCTCCTGGAAGACGAGGACGAGCACGCCGTATGCCGACGCCACCGAGAGGAGGTTCAGCACGATCGCCTTGATCGGGATGACGATCGACCGGAACGTCACGAGCAGGACGAGGAAGCCCATGCCGAGGACGAGCGCGAACACGATCGGCGCGCGTTCGCCGGTGATGTCCTTCTGGTCGACCGACATCGCGGTCGGCCCGGTGACCTGCGCCTTCGCACCGGGGACGGTCCCGAGCGTGGCGGGGATGAGCTCGGTGCGCAGGCGCTCGAGCGCGGCCTCCGAGCGCGGACCGACGCCGTCGCCGGCGAGGGGGATCGAGACCCGCGCGACGCGCTTGTCCGGGCTCGTCGAGACGCCGAGCGGCGCGGCGACGTCGGGCGCGGCCTCGGCGGCGCGGCCGAGCTCTGAGATCGCGCGCTGGATCGTCGGCGAGGTGACGTCCTGCGCCTGCACGGCGACCTGGGCGGGCCGGCTGCCGCCGGGGAACTCCGCCTGGACGTGCTCGAACGCCTGGACCGCCGGCATGTCCTTCGGCAGCGAGCCCATGCCGCCGTCGGCGAACTTCAGGCCGAGCGCGGGGGCGGCCAGCGCGAGGAGGACGGCGGTCGCGGCGAACGCCGACAGCGCGGGGCGCCGCAGCACGCGGGTGAGGATCGCGTTCCAGAACCGGCTCTCGCCGCCGTGGCCGCGCCGCCGGACGAACGGCAGGCGCCCGCGGTCGACGCGGTCGCCGAGCTTCGACAGCACCGCGGGGAGCACGGTGACCGAGCCGACCATCGCGACGCCGACGACGATGATGATCGCGATCGCGTACGACGTGTACCACTTGCTTCCGGCCGCGACCATGCCGGCGACGGACGCCATCACGGTGAAGCCGGAGACGAGGACGGCGCGTCCCGAGGTCGCCGCCGCGGCGTTGAGCGCCGCCGCCGCGGTGCGCCCGGCCGCTCGCTCCTCGCGTTCGCGCCGCAGGTAGAAGAGCGCGTAGTCGACGCCGACCGCGAGGCCGATGAGCAGGATCAGCGACGCCGAGCCCTCCTCGATCGCGATGGCCTGCGACGGGATCGCGATGAGGCCCATCGCGGCGGCGACGGCGGTGAGTCCGAGCAGCACCGGGATACCGGCGGCGACGAGCGCGCCGAACGCGAGGAAGAGGATCGCGAACGTGATCGGGATCGAGTAGAGCTCGGCCTTCTTGAAGTCCTCCTCGATGGTCTGGTCGAAGGCCTTCACGACCGAGCCGTCGCCGGTCTGCTCGAGGCGCACGGACGCGTCGTGGGCCATCCCGACCTCGGCGACGGCCTTCGTGAGCGGGCCGACGGCGTCGCCGGCGTCCTCGATCTTCGACTTGAGCTGGACCTGGACGAGCACGGCGTCGCGGTCGGCGGAGACGACGGGCTTGCGCACGGTCGCGACCTCGTCGAGCTGCTTGGTCCTGCGGACGAGGTGCGCGATGGCGCCCTTGACGTCGGGGGAGTCGGCGGTGGAGCCGTCCACCGGCGTCACGAGGACGCTCTCGGCGACGGCGTCGGTGAGGCCCGCGTCGTGCAGGACGACCTCGGCGCGGCCGGACTCACCGAAGCCGAGCTCGTAGGTCTCGAGCGTCTTGGTCCCGATGGCACCGCCGATGGCCACGGCGGCGATGACGAAGGCAAGCCAGCCGAGAATGGCCTTGCGCCGGTGCTGCGCACTCCAGCGCCCGGCGCGGGCGGCGATGTTGTCGGAGTTCATGGGGCCATACTCGGCCTGGGCCCCGATCAGCGCATCGGGGGGTTCCCCGGCGTCGCACCCCCTACGACCTAGGTCGTCGGGAAATGGGTAAGGCCAAGGTCGTGGGTCTGAGCAAGCGGAAAGGATCGGCCGCTGCGGCGGGGCTCGGCATCGCCGGGGTCGTCGCGCACGATCTGACGCAGAAGCGGCACGCGATCCTGCGGAACTTCCCGGTCGTCGGGCACTTCCGGTACCTCCTCGAGGAGGTCGGGCCGGAGCTGCGCCAGTACATCGTCACGTCGAACGACGAGGAACGGCCGTTCTCGCGCGACCAGCGGCGCTGGGTCTACGCGTCGTCCAAGCGCGAGATCAACACGTTCGGGTTCGGCACCGACAACGACCTCGAGGAGACGGACAACCTCCTCGTCATCAAGCAGTCGCCGTTCCCGATCCTGCCGCCGCGCGAGGGGACGACCGGCTCGGGGCCGGAGTACCTGCTGCCGGTGTCCAAGGTGCTCGGCGGCTCGCACAAGCGCAAGCACGCGTTCCGGCCCGCGTCGGCCGTGAACATCAGCGCGATGAGCTACGGCTCGCTGTCGCCGCCGGCGGTCGAGGCGCTCAACCGCGGCGCGGCGCTCGCCCCGTGCCTGCACAACATCGGCGAGGGCGGCCTCGCGCCGGCGCACCTGCACGGCGGCGAGCTCGTCTTCCAGATCGGCACGGGCTACTTCGGCTGCCGGGCCCCCGACGGGGGCTTCTCGATCGAGCGCCTGAAGGACCGGATCGCCGAGGCGCCGGTGAAGGCGATCGAGATCAAGCTCTCGCAGGGCGCGAAGCCCGGCCTCGGCGGGATGCTCCCCGCGGCGAAGGTCTCACCGGAGATCGCGGCGATCCGGGGCGTGCCCGAGGGCGAGGACTGCATCTCTCCGTCGCGCCACACGGCGTTCTTCGACGTCGACTCGCTGATCGAGTTCGTCGAGTGGATCGCGGGGGAGACCGGCCTGCCCGTCGGCGTCAAGAGCGCCGTCGGCGACATCGCGTTCTGGCACGGGCTCGCCGACCGCATGGCCGCCACCGGCGGAGGACCGGACTTCCTCACCGTCGACGGCGCCGAGGGCGGTACGGGCGCGGCCCCGCTGGCGTTCTCCGACCACGTCGCGCTGCCGTTCAAGATCGGCTTCTCCCGCGTGTACGCCGCGTTCGCCGACGCCGGGATGGAGGACGACGTCGTGTTCATCGGTGCCGGCCGGCTCGGCCTGCCCGACTCCGCGTTCTTCGCGTTCGCGCTCGGCTGCGACATGATCAACGTCGGCCGCGAGGCGATGCTTTCGATCGGGTGCATCCAGGCCGCGCGCTGCCACACGGGCTCCTGCCCGACCGGGGTGGCGACGCAGTCGAAGTGGCTCATGCGCGGGCTCGACCCGGACCTCAAGAGCGCCCGCTGCGCGAACTACGTCCGCGCGCTGCGCGGCGAGCTGCTGACGCTTGCGCGCACCGTCGGCGTCCGCCACCCGTCGCTCGTGACCGCCGAGCACATCGAGATCGTCTCCAGCCGCTACCGCACCTCCGGCCTGGCCGACGTCTTCGGCTACGCGCGGACCGTGACCCCCGAGCGGCGCGCGGAGATCGAGGCGCTCACGGGGCCGCCGAAGGACACCGTGTCGCCGCCCGGCCCGCAGTCGGGGCCGATCGCGGGCGACGAGTCGGGGACCGACGGCGCGCCGAGCGACCAGGACATGGCGGGGATGCGCGGCGGCAGCGGCGGGGCGCGGGCGGGCGACTGACGCTTTCGCGTGGAGCTCCGCTCGCTCGCGGTGGCTCCGTTCGTGCAGGGGTCCGACGACAGCGGGGCGCCGTGCACAAGTCGCCATTCGTCGCCCCGTGGCACCGAGAGTCGACTCTCCGACCGTCTGGCTCATCTCCGTCTCGGTCTTCCAGCGCGGCCACGGCCCGTGCGCCTACGGCCCGATCGAGCTGATCGACGATCGGCAGGCCGTGCGGGTTCCTGGTACGGCTAGCACGTGGCCAATCGAGGAGACAGCTTCACCAACCCGGTGACCGGCGAGCACTGCGTCGTCCGCGAGAGCGACCCGGCCGCGGGAAGAACGCTGGTCGACCTCTACGTCGAGCCCGGCGGCGCGGTCGCCGGCGAGCACGTGCACGACAACCTCGTCGAGCGCTTCGAGGTGATCGAGGGACGCGTCGGCTTCACGATCGACGGAGGCGAAGAGCTTGCCGAACCCGGACGCCGAGCCGAGGTCGCCGCGGGCGTCGCGCACGACGGCAAGGTCAACAAGACGGGCATGCCGGACCCGCTGCAGCTCGCGCTCGTCGCGACCGAGTTCGAGGACGTGATCCGCTTCACGAAGCCGCCGCGCGCGGTGCAGAAGGCGCTGTTCGGGATCCTCGCGCCGATCGCCCGCGCCCGCGGCAAGGCGGCGACGTACGCGCACCACCGCGGCGTCGTGGTGACGCCGGGAGAAGCGCGCGTACCCGCCGCCTGACGCGGCCGAGGCTCAGTGGGGCTCGGGCTTGCCCTCGGGGAGCGTGACGACCTGACGGAAGTAGAGATCGCAGGACCGCAGCAGCGGATGCTCGTACAGGCAGATGTCGTTGACGTAGCGGTTCGTCGGATAGACGACGTCGTCCATCACCGTGCAGAAGGGCGAGTCGTCGTGCGCGATGACCGGCTCCTGCCCGATGAGCTGCTCGGGCTGACAGTGGTCGGCGCTCGCGATCTGCGGGCTGGCGGCTCCCGCGAGCAGCGCGGTGAACACGACTCCAGCGACGACGACGGACCGTGCGTTCCTCAGAACCTTGAGCACCGAGCACCCCTTGAATGATGTCGCGCCGGTGATTCGGCGCTACAGGACCCTTGAACGAAGAGGGATCGTGAGACTTGCTACCGCGAACGCGCCAACGCCAGCAGCGAGAGCATCTCGTGGCACGCGCTCGCAGCGAGCCACGCGGTGATCCCGGCGTGGTCGTACGGCGGCGACATCTCGACGCAGTCGAAGCCGCGGAAGTCGATGCCGGTGAGCGCGCGCAGGTACGCCATCGCCTGCCCGCTCGTCGGGCCGCCGACCTCGGGCGTGCCGGTGCCGGGCGCGAACGCCGGGTCGACGAAGTCGACGTCGAACGACAGGAACGCGGGCGCGTCGCCCACCCGCGCGCGCACGCGATCGCCGTACTCGGCCGGCGACAGCGTCTCGAGCTCGTCGCCGTAGATCGCGTCGAAGCCGAGCCTGCGCGGCTCCTCGACGTCGGACTCGCCGTAGAGCGTTCCGCGCATCCCCGCCTGCACCGACTTCGACGGATCGATCAGGCCCTCCTCGGCCGCGCGCTTGAACACGGTCCCGTGGAAGTACTTCGCCCCGTAGTAGGCGTCCCACACGTCGGCGTGCGCGTCGAGGTGCACGAGCGCGAGCGGGCCGTGCGTCGCCGCGGCGGCGCGCAGCTCGGCCAGCACGATGGAGTGGTCGCCGCCGAGCACGAGCGGCACGACCCCCGCCTCGTGCAGAGGCCGCAGGAACTGCTCGATCCGGCCGAGCGTCTCGACGTGGTAGCCGGGGACGGTCGGCGCGTCGCCGTAGTCGACCATCGACAGGTGCTCGACGACGTCGACCTTCAGCCGCGCGTTGTACGGGCGCAGGAGCACCGACGCGCTGCGGATCGCCTCCGGGCCGAACCGCGCGCCGGACTTGAACGAGACCGCGTCGTCGGTGGGCACGCCGCACACCGCGACGTCGACGCCGTCGAGGTCGGTGACGTGCGGCAGCCGCATGAAGGTCCGGGGACCGGTGAATCGGGGCGTCTGCGAGGAGTCGGCGGGGCGATGGTGCATTGTGACGTCGACGGTTGTCCGAGCTTGCGAGGACGGGGAGTCGAAACCTAGTCTCTTTTCATGGCGACCGATCAGACCTCCCCGGCGCAGCGCGTCTCGGACCTCCGGCAGAAGTACGTCTCAGGCGCGGTGGCCACACCGCCGATCGTCGCCGCGCGCGCGAGCGGCGCGCGCGTCGAGGACGCCGACGGCACGACGTTCATCGACTTCGCCGGCGGCCTCGGCTGCCTGAACTTCGGGCACGGCGCACCCGAGGTCGTCGCCGCGATCCACCAGCAGGCCGACCTGTACCTGCACCAGTGCTTCATGGTCGCGATGTACGAGCCGTACGTCGAGGTGTGCCGCCGGCTCGCCGAGCTCAGCCCGTGCCGCGGCGCCGACCAGAAGTCGCTGCTGCTCAACAGCGGCGCCGAGGCCAACGAGAACGCGGTGAAGGTCGCGCGCGCGTTCACCGGCCGCCCGGGCGTGATCGTGTTCGACCGCGGCTTCCACGGCCGCACGAACCTGACGATGGCGATGACCACGAAGGTCCACCCGTACAAGCACGGGTTCGGCCCGCTCGCCGGTGCGGTCTACCGCGCGCCGGCCCCGTACCCGTACCGCGGGATCACGACCGAGGACGCGATCGCCGGTCTGCACGCGATCTTCAAGGAGGACGTCGACCCGAGCGACGTCGCCTGCATGGTGCTCGAGCCCGTGCAGGGCGAGGGCGGTTTCATCCCGATGCCCGAGGACTTCGTCCGGCAGCTCGTCGAGATCTGCCAGCAGCACGGGATCCTCTACGTCGACGACGAGGTCCAGTCCGGCATGGGCCGCACCGGGCCGGTGTGGGCGATCGAGCACTACGACGGCGTCGAGCCCGACATCCTCGTCAGCGGCAAGTCGCTCGGCGGCGGCCTCCCGCTCGCGGCGATCACGGCGCGCGCCGAGATCATGGACGCGCCGGAGAAGGGCGGCCTCGGCGGCACCTTCGGCGGCAACCCGCTGTCGTGTGCCGCGGCGCTCCCGGTGCTCGACATCGTCTCCTCGCCGGAGTTCCGCGAGCGCACCGAGCTGCTGGCGGACAAGCTCCGCTCCGCGCTCAACGACATCGCCGCACGGCACGACTTCGTCGGTGAGGTCCGCGGCCTCGGGCCGATGCTCGCGATGGAGCTCGACACCCGCGAGCGCGCGTACAACACGACGCAGGCGGCGCGCGAGCGCGGTCTGATCCTGCTCTCCTGCGGCTACGACGGCAACGTGGTCCGCATCCTCGTCCCGCACGTCATCGAGGACGACGACCTCGAGCGCGGCCTGCAGATCGTCGACGAGGCCCTCGGAGTGGCCTAGGTCCGCGTGACCTGACGATGACGCGAGCGGCCCTCGTCGCACTCCTCATACGACGGTCGTCACGGCTCGCCGGTGTGCGGTAGGAGCCCCGCGAGGTGCGCCGGACGCCGGTCCGCGGGGACGTCCTCCGGCGCCACGAGCGCGGCGCGCGCGTACAGGCTCTCGAGCTCGGGCGAGGCCGGATCGTCGCGGCTGGCGAGGTGGATCGCACCCGCCAGCGCGAAGTGGTCGTAGGGCTGGTGCTCGAGGATCACCCGGTGGAGCTCCGGCCCCGGCGGGGTCGTGCAGCGGGCACGGCGGAACGGTGACACGATGGCGGCGGCCAGCCGTGCGACCTCGGCCGGCCGCGTAGCGCGCGCGCACCGGACCTGTACCTCGGCGAAGGCATCCGCGTGGACCGGGGACGGCGAAAGGCCCGCCACGTACCGCAGCACCTCGTCGTGGCGGCCGAGCCGCTCGAGGCTGCGCAGGACGAGGAGCTGCGCCTGCTCGTAGCCCGGATGCGCTGCCTCGAGCTTCCGCGCGGCAGCGAGCGCGTCGTCCG
>CADCVT010000184.1 GCA_902806215.1 uncultured Solirubrobacteraceae bacterium
CGGCGTTCTTCTGGGCGGCGGTCTGTTACCTGCTGCTCACGGTCACCGCGACGATCATCTTCCGGGCGCTCGAGAAGCGGTACGCGATCCACCGATGAGCTACCTCTTCGACCCCGACAACTGGGAGTGGCTGACCAGCGGCAACAACGCCCGGTTCATCCTCGAGGGCTTCGCGATCAACCTCGAGATCGCGATCACCGCGATGGTGTTCAGCCTGCTCGTCGGGCTGCTGCTCGCGCTCGGGTCGCTCGCAAAGGCCAAGCCGCTGGCGTGGGTGTCGCGCACCTGGGTCGACGTCTTCCGCAACCTCCCCCTGATCTTCCTCATCCTCTACCTCGCGCTGGCGATGCCGGAGTCGTGGCGCAACTTCTGGGAGGACAACGCGCCGGGGTTCTTCCCCGAGGCGCTCGAGAACGGCCGGGTCTTCGCGGCGCTGCTCGCGCTCGTGCTCTACAACAGCGCGGTGCTCGCGGAGATCATGCGCGCGGGCATCCAGTCGCTCGACCGCGGCCAGGGCGAGGCGGCTCAGGCGCTCGGGCTGTCCTACGCGCAGTCGATGCGGCTCGTGATCCTGCCGCAGGGCCTGCGGCGGATGGTCCCGGCGACGGTGTCGCAGCTCATCACGCTGAACAAGGACACGACGCTGATCTCGATCATCGGGATCCAGGAGGTCGTGCGCAACGCGCGCATCGTGTCGAGCGGCAACGTGTTCGTCGGCGGCGTGAACGCCCCCGTGCTCCAGGTCTTCCTCTTCATCGGGCTGCTGTTCATCATCGTGAACCTCCTCCTGTCGAGGCTCTCGAAGCGCCTCGAGCTACGCGAGCAGGCGCGCACCGGGACGACGGTCAAGCCGGTCGCCGGCATCGAGGACCAGGTCGGCATCGCCGACCAGCGCCTTTAGCTCGGCGCCGGCCGGCGACACCCGCTCGTCACGCCGGCGTCAGCGGAGCGGCAGCCGCACGGTGCGGTCGGCCGACACCGTCGGCATCTCGCCGACCGGCACGGCGGCCGGCGCTCCGCCCGCGTCGACCAGCGGGGCCCGCGACGCGGCCTTCGCGCGCGCCGCACGAGAGCGCTTCCCGACGATCGTCACCTTCAGCGTCGTCGTCGAGGCGGCGGTCGCGCCCGCGGGCTTCCACGTGACCTTCAGCTGGTAGGTGCCGGCAGGCAGCCGGCGCGGCAGCTTGAGGCGATAGCCCAGCGTGCCGCTCTCGGCCACCGCCACCGTGCCGCTGGCGTGGATGCGGCCGCCGCGCGTCAGCGCGATCTTCGCGGAGCCGGGGGTTCCGGCGGTCAGCGCCAGCGCGAGCGTGCGTGCGTGCGACGACGCCTTCACCCGCTTGGGCGCTGCGATCTCGAGCCCAGGCAGCGCGGTCTCCTGGACGCCGCCGCCGCCCGCTGCCTTCGAGACCTCCTGGACGGTCGGCGCCGCCGTGACGGTCGCGTTCCCCCCGACGGTGGCGCGCGCGCCCGTGCCCGTGCCCGCGCCCGTCGCGGTGCCCGTGCCCTTGCCGGCATCGACGGTGCCGGCGCCACCCGCGGGGCGGGCGTTGACGGTGATCACCTGCGTGGCCACCCTCTCATTGCCGGCGTTGTCCGAGGTCCTGACCGCGACCTGGTACGTGCCGGGCGCCGTGAACGTGTGGCTCGCGCTGGACCCGGTGCCGTCCGGCGTGTTGTCGCCCCAGGACCACGCGTAGGTCCCGGCGAGGCCGGAGGTCGCGTCGGACGCCTGCGGCGCGAACGTCACGAGATCGCCGACCGTCACCGTGGTCGCGCTCGCCCCGACCGCCAGAGTGGGCGCCGTGCGATCGAGCGTGATCGAGTCGCACGTGCGGTTCGACAGGTTCGCCTGATCCGCCCTGCGCGCCTGGTTGCTCGAGGACGGGTTGTCGGGGATCGCGGCGTCGGCCGAGACGACGCAGAGCGTCACCGGTCCGTCGCCGACGTTGTGGACGGACAGGTCCTCGTCGCACGTGAAGTACGTCGTCTTCTTCATCCCGCCCAGCGGGACGCTGCACGCGTCGTTGATCTCGTGCGTCTGGTTCGCGCACGCCTGTGCCGGATCGGAGCCGACGTCGCGGCAGATGAAGTTCGCCGGGAAGGGGAACGCGAGGTTGTCGCTGTAGTCGATGTGGTACGTGAGCTTGGCCGTCCGCGACCAGGCAGCGCCGCCGTCGATCTTGACGCCGATCGAGGGCTTGGTCCGGTCGATGGTCGTGGAGGCGCGCTTGCCGACCTGGTCGGCGTGGTAGCAGGAGCCGCTGTCGCGCGACCCGATCGAGCCGTCGATCGTGTAGCGACCGTAGGCGCAGATCCCGTACGTATTGCCCTCGACGAGCGTGTTGGCGCCCCAGTTCACCCAGGTGCTCCCCGTCGAGTTGGCGCCCACGGGCATGGTCGTCACGCCGGCGAAGGTCGCCCCGTTGTAGTAGTCGAACTCGAGCTTGTACGTCGCGTATGCCGTGCTGCCCTGCCACGACACCCACTGCGTGTTCGTCGTGGTGTTGGTGAAGGCGGGCTCGCCGCTGCCGTCGACGTAGACGACAGCATGGGCGGCGGGCGCGACGGCAAGCGCGACGAAGGCGGCGCACGCGGCGAGGAGGCCGCGGAGTGGGACGGGGACGACGCGATGGACGGCGGTGCTCGGGCTCAACGGTTCCTCCTAGGTGACACCGTGAGCTTGTCCCCTCGCTATCGGGAGGGCATCGGGGATTCCCCGGAACCTTCGCCGCCGGGGATCCCTGATCGACCGTCGTTCAGCCGGTCCAGATGGCGTTGCAGGCGGCGGGCTTGCCGCTCGCGTGGCCGGTCTCGAGCCAGTGGCGCTGGGTCGCGACGTCGCCGTGGTCGGCGTCCGCGACGTAGGTCTCCACTGGCGGGACGGCCTTGCCGGCCGCGCGGCCCCACACGCCGGCGAGGCACTGCGCGTGCAGCTCTGCCTTGACGACGTCGTCCTGGTTGCGGAAGCCGGACAGGCCACGCTCGGCCTGGACGTGGTGGCCGACCTCGTGGGCGAGCACGTAGCCGAGCAGGTCGTCGGACTGCGCGTCGCCGACCGCGGCGCGCCGGACGAGGTGGTCGCCGACGTCGATGACGATGCGCTCCTCGCCGGGGCAGTACAGCCCGGCCCACCCGTCGGTGCCCTTGCCGCAGTCGCTGTCGGCGCGGGTCGTGCGCGGCTCGATCCTCGGCAGCTCGTACTCGTCGTCGATGGTGAGGAACGCCTGCTGCCACATCGCGTTCATCGACGCGATGACCTGCTGCACGCGGACCTCGGGCTCGTTCGCGTAGATGTTCGGAGCAGCCGCGACCGCGACGGCAAGCGTCGCGGGGAACGGCTCGGGCGCGTTGCGAGCGAGCAGCGTCGATCCGGACCGCGCGGCGGTGACGCCGAAGACGAGCGCGAGGATCGCAAGCGCGAGGAACTGGCGGGCGCGCGGTGACACGACCCGGTCATCGGCCGTTGAGCGATCGGCCTGAGCCCGTACCGGTACGAACGGACGCACCAACGACCGAGGGCCGCCCCATGGGACGGCCCTCGAACGTAGGGGGCTCCGCCCCCTCACAACCCCCGCTTGGTCACGGCGCTGGCGCGCCCTCGCTCAGGGGGACGGAGCGATCGGGTGGTTGGACTGGAAGACGTCGGTCGGGTCCACGGCCGCCTTGACGTCACGGAGGCGGGCGTAGCGCTCGGAGGCGTAGAAGATCCGGGGGTTGGTCGGGTGCTCGGTGAAGTTGAGGTACCGCGAGCCGTTGTCCCACGGGGCCAGCATCGCCTCGACCTTCTCGAGCTGCGACTCGACGGCGACGGCCATGTCGGCGTCCATCGCCATGCCGCCCGCGAACGTGACGAACTTGCCCTGGAGCTTGCCGAGCGCGCTCGGGACGGCGCCGTCGCGGGCGAGCGCGCCGCCGATGTGCCGGACCTCGACCATCAACAGCGGCGACCGCGGGTCCGAGCCGGCGGCGACCAGCGCCTGGATGGCCTCGGCGTCGAGCTCGTCGAGCATCATGTGCGCGCCGCCGACGGCCGGGACCGGCTCCGGCGGGTCCATGTGGAAGTAGCTCAGGCTCACGGCGTCCTGCATGCCGTCGAGCATCTCGACGTGCGGGCCGAGGTCGCGGAAGGGGTGCGAGGTCCGCAGGCCGTCCATCTCGCTGCCGAGGTGGACGATCTCGACGTTGATGAAGTGCCCGCCGCGCAGCGGCTCGGGCATCTCGGGGATCGGCGGGACCTTGAGCATCCGCACGTACGTGGTGGTCTCGTCGCCGATCGTGTCGACGAAGCGGCTCCACAGGTCGAGGACCTCGGTGGCGCGCTCGATCCCGAACATCATGGAGGTCGTGTAGATCTCGGGCTCGTGGTGGAGCTTGATCTCCATCGCCGTGACGACGCCGAAGCTGCCGCCGCCGCCGCGCAGCGCCCAGAACAGGCCGGTGTCGTCGGCCTCGGTCACGCGGACGTGCTCGCCGTCGGCGGTGACGAGCTCGATCGCGACGACGTTGTCCGAGGACAGGCCGTGCTTGCGCCCCAGCCAGCAGAAGCCGCCGCCGAGCGTGAAGCCGACGACGCCGACGTCGTGGGCCGAGCCGAGCGTCGGGACGAGCTGGTGCGGCGCGGTCTTCGTGGTGACGTCGAGCCAGACAGCGCCGGCCTCGACGCGGGCGACCTTCGCCTCGGCGTCGACGGTGACCTCGCGCATCTCGTGCGTCTTCAGCAGGATCGTGCGGTCGAGCGAGCCGAGAGCAGCGGCGTTGTGGCCGGTGCCCTGCGGGGCGATGCGCAGCCCGCTGGCGGCGGCGTAGCGGACCACGGCCTGGACGTCGGCGACGGTGCGGACCGAGACGACGACCGCCGGGCGCTGGTCGACCGCGAGGTTCCACGCGACGCGCGCCGCGTCGTAGCCCTCGTCCGAGGGGCCGTAGGCGCTGCCGGCGAGCTCGGCGTCGAGCTTGCGGACGTCGAGGTGGATCTGGTCGGTGGTGAGCATGTGGGCGGGATCTCCTGTGGGGCGTTCTCGTCTGCGGTGACGAGTGGAGAATCCGCGCATCCGGGGTCGAGGGCATCGGGGGTCTCCCCAAACCTCGACCCCGACCCCCGACGGGGAACCCCGGCCGCTTACGCGCCCATCTCGAGCACGACCTTGCCGGTCGCGCCACGCGAGTCGATGAGCTTGAGCGCCTCGACGCCCCGCTCGAGCGGGAACCGCGCACCGACGAGCGGGCGCACGTGCCCGGACGCGACGAGCTTGCCGATCGCCTCGCCGATCTCGCGGTTCACCTGCGGCTTGGGCATCACGTACGCGCCCCAGCCGGCCCCGATGATCTCGGTGTTGTTGAGCAGGAGCCGGTTGACCTTGACCTCGGGGATCGAGCCGCCGGTGAAGCCGACGACGACGAGCCTGCCCTCCTCCTTCAGGGTGCGCAGGCTGTCGGTGAACCGGTCGCCGCCGACCGGGTCGATGACGAGATCCGCGCCGCCGAGCTCCTTGGCCTGGTCCTTCCACGGCCCGTCGGAGCGCAGCACCTCGTCGGCACCGGCTTCGCGCGCGACCTGCTCCTTCTCGTCGCTCGAGACGATCGCGATCGTCCGCGCGCCGAGGCCCTTGGCCACCTGCAGGGTCGCCGTCCCGACGCCGCCCGCGGCGCCGTGGACGAGCACGGTCTCGCCCGCGGTCAGGCGCCCGCGCGTGACGAGCGAGAAGTACGCCGTGTGGTAGTTGAGGACGAGTCCGGCGCCCTCGGCGAACTCGAGCTCGTCGGGCAGCGCGAACGTCAGGTACGGCGGTGCGACGGCGACCTCGGCAAAGCCGCCGAGCATCGTCATCGCGGCGACGCGGTCGCCCTCCGCGAACCCCGATCCGTCGGGCACCGAGCGCACGACCCCGGCGACCTCGGCGCCGGGGACGAACGGCGTCGGCGGCTTGAACTGGTACTCGCCGCGCGACTGCAGCACCTCGGGGAACGACACGCCCGCTGCGCGAACCTCGATGACGACGCCCCCGTCCGGTGCGAGCATGTGCTCCGGCGAGGGCTCGTCGACCTCCACCAGCTCGATGTCGTCGGGGCCGGTCAGCTGGGAGATCTGGAGGGCGCGCATGGGGCGCGCAGCATAAGGGGGCTCGGCTAGAGGCCGGGCGGGTGGCGGACCGTGTAGCCCGCGGTGGGGCGCATCTGCGAGCTCCAGCGCGAGCCGCGCGGGCCGCGCATGGAGGTGTCGTAGCGGCGGTTGAGGATCTTCAGCCACATGTGGCCGCCGTGCGAGTAGATCGTGATGTAGCGGCCGGGGCCGGGCTTGCCGTAGTTGCGGAAGCCGCCCGACGGGCGCGGGCGCCCGAGGACGCCGGCGGCGTGCAGCACGTACGACGCGGTGCCCGAGCAGTCGTACGCGCTGTCCCGGAACGAGCCGTGACCGCCGCCGAGGCGGTAGGGCTTGTACTGGATGCGGTTGGCCGCGCGGATCGCGCGACGGACCGCCTCGGGCAGGCCGGAGCGGCGGACGCGGCGGGTGCCGCCGCGCCGCTTGAGGACCCGCCGCTTGCCGCGGACGCCGAGCGCCGACCACGTGCCGGGGCCGACGATGCCGTCGGCGGTGAGGCCGCGACGGCGCTGGAAGCGCTTGACCGCCCGGTAGGTGCCGGGCCCGAAGACGCCGTCGGCCGCGATGCCGAGCTTGCGCTGCAGGAGCCGGACGCTGCCCGAGCGCGAGCCGCGACGGCCCGACCGCTTGAGCGCGCGCCAGGTGGCGGGGCCGGCGACGCCGTCGGCGCGCATGTTGCGGCGGCGCTGGAAGCGCTTGAGCTTGCGCGTGGTGCCCTTGCCGAAGATGCCGTCGGCGGGGCGCACGCCCAGCAGCCGCTGGAGCTTCTTGACCGTCGCTCCGCGGTCGCCGCGCTCGACCGTGCGCTCGGCGAGCGCAGGGGCGGCGGCTGCGAGGAGCAGCGCGAGCAGCACGATGAGACCGAGGATCCGGGACATGGAAGAGGGCACCGACGAGCGAACGGGGAACGTCGTTCGGCGCGACGGGCAAGCTAGCCCGGTCTGTGCTGCTCCTCGCAAGATCCCTTGCAGGTGCAGGGAATGCATCCCACGCTGCGTATGCCTGGACCCCGCCGTTCGGGGTCCCACCCCCACCCCGACGGCTCGTGTGAACGTCCGTCGGGGATCGCGGCCCGGGCAGGTCCAGGGGTTCCCCCGATGTACCCCGGTCGACACTTCACCAGGCTGCGCCCCATGCCCACCCGGAAGATCCTCATCACAGCTCTGACCGCCCTCGTCTGCACCGCAGCCGCTCCTTCAGCCCTCGCCGAGATGTGCGAGGACTGCGAGCCGGGCGGGGGGACCGGCGGCGGCTCCGGCACCACCTACGCCACGCCCGACACGACGATCGAGAGCGCTCCCCAGGCGCCGGTGCAGTCGCGCCGTCCCTCGATCTCGTACAAGTCCTCGCTCGCGAGCGTCCGCTATCAGTGCCGCCTCGCGGGCGCCGCCGCGGACGGCTGGGCGAACGTCGGCGTCAGCGGGTGCGGGACGACCGCGGCCGCCGGCACGACGACGGCCTGGTCGTCGGCCACCGACCTCGCGGACGGCACCCACCACTTCCAGGTCCGCGCCTGCAAGGACCACACCGCGACCGTCACCAAGTGCGACGACACCCCCGCTAAGGCCAGCTTCACCATCGACACCGTGGCACCGACGGCGACCTTCACCGGCCTCGATCCGGACGAGCACATCAACACACCGACGACGGTCTTCCTATGGGACGCCGAGAATCCGTTCAGCCCGACGGTCCGGTGCGCGATCGACCCGACCGGCGCCGACATCGAGGCCCAGCTCGCGCCGTGCAACAAGGAGACGACGGTCGGAGGCGACGGCTTCGCCCAGGGCGAGCACCGCATCTACCTGAAGGTCCGCGACTCGGCCGGCAACTGGAGCAGCACGGCGAGCCTGCGCTTCGTGTGGGACACCGTCGGCCCCGTCGTCGGGAACATCTCGTCCGTGGCGAACACGAAGCGCCCGACGGTCCGCTACTCGGTCGCCGACGCCCGGGGGACGGTCGAGTCCACCACCTGCACGCTCAAGGGCCAGGGCATCGATCGCGCCGAGCCGTGCTCGTCGACCGCGTGGACGTCGGGCGCCGACCTCGCCGACGGCCTGTACTCGCTGACGGTGACGGCCGAGGACGAGCTCGGCAACGGCGGCAACTCGATCACCGAGCACTTCGTGGTCGACACCGTCGCTCCGGCGCTCGGCGCGATCGCGTGGGACGCGACCGCCCGCACGCTCGCCTGGACGGCGGGCGAGGACGCCGAGGGCACCACGTGTGCGATCGACAGCGGCGTGGCCGCCGCGTGCACCTCCCCGTTCGACGCAAGCGGCCTCGCCGCCCGCGACCACGTCCTGAGGGTCACGGTCCGCGACCACGCCGGCAACGAGACGACCGCGACCAAGGCGTTCACCATCCCGGCCCCGGCCAAGCCGCCGGTCAGCGGCGCCGACACGAAGAGCGGCGCGACCGTCTCCGCGACCTCCGGGGCGGCGGCGGCGCAGCCGAACGGCTCGGCGACGGCGAGCACTCCCACTGCCGCGAGCGGTCCGCGGACCGCTGCCGCTCCGAAGAAGGCGGCCGCGAAGAAGAAGATCTGCTTCAAGACGAAGAAGGTCCGCGGCAAGAAGAAGCGCGTGAAGGTCCCCTGCGCGAAGCGCACGGCGAAGAAGCGCACGGCGAAGAAGCGCGGCTAGCCCGCCCGGAGCCGCGAACGTACGTGGTGCCGGGCTATAGCCCGGCAGCGCGTACGTTCGCGTGTCAGGGGGTGAGGATCGACATCGCGGCGTTGTGGCCTCCGATGCCGCTGACGCCCCCGCCTCGTGTGGCGCCTGCTCCGCAGACGACGATCCTCTCGTCGTCGGTCTCGACCCCCCAGGTTCCTGCGGCTTCGCCCTCTCCCCAGGGCCAGGACAGCGCTCCGTGGAAGATGTTGCCCCCGGGGATGTTGAGCTCGCGCTCGAGGTCGCGCGGGGACTTGACCTCGATGCACTCCTCGCCGTTGGCGTCGCTCGCGACGCACTCGCGGATCGGGTCGGCGAGGTGCTCGTCGAGCGCGTCGAGGTAGCGGTCGCGCAGCGTGCGCTTGGCGCCGTCGCCGTCCGCGTCGAACAGCGACGCCGGCGTGTGCAGCCCGAAGAGCGTGAGGGTGTGCATCCCCGGCGGCACGATCGACGGGTCGGTGAGCGAGTGGCAGTAGAGCTCGGCGGGCGCAGGGTCGGGCAGCTCGCCCGCGGCGGCCGCCGCGTAGGCCGCCTCGAGCTCGTCCTCGGACTCGTTGAGCCGGAACGTCCCCGCGAACGCGTCCTCGGGAGAGACGCCCGAGCGCAGCCGCGGCAGCCGGTCGAGCAGCAGGTTGACCTTCGTCTGGCAGCCCTCGGCCGACGGCGCCGCCTCGCGTCCGCGCAGGCGCGCGAGCACCGACGGCGCGACGTTCGCCACGACGTGCGAAGCGGTGACGGTGTGCTCGCCGCTGTCGTCGCGCCACGTGACGTCGCCGGACTCGATCCGCACGACATCGGCGCGCGTGCGCACGATCGCGCCCGCCGTGACCGCCGCCGACGCGAGCTTGTCCGACAGCGCGCCCATCCCGCCGACCGGCACGCGCCAGGCGCCGCCGACGACGTGCCAGAGGAAGCAGCGGTTCTGCGCGAGCGACTCGTCGTAGAGCGACGCGAACGTCCCGATGAGCCCGTCGGTCGCGACGACGCCGCGCACGAGGGGGTCGTCGAAGTGCGCGCGCAGCGTCTCGCCGAGCGGCCGCTCGACGAGGTCGCGCCACGGGCCGTCGCCGACGAGTGCGCGGGCCTCGTCGCGCGAGGGCAGCGGGCCGAGCATCGTGTCGAACAGCCGCGTGAACGCGTCCCACGACCCGCCCGGCGCCTCGCGCAGCAGGAGGTTCGGGGGCGCGTAGGCCGAGACGTGCCGGGTCGCGAGCTCGAGGTCGATCCCGAGGTCCGCGACGATCTGCCGGGGAAACAGCGAGACGAGGTACGCGTAGCGCGACAGCCGCGCGTCGTGCCCCGCGAACGGCCGCTCGCTGACCGCGGCGCCGCCGAGCTCCGCGCGCCGCTCGAGGACGAGCACGCGCTTGCCCGCCCGCGCGAGATACGCCGCGCACACGAGCCCGTTGTGCCCACCACCGACGATGACCGCGTCCATGCCGCATCGAGACTAACGACGAAGCCGAGCGGGGTTCTAGGCGGCGGGCAGCAGGAGCTGCTGCGGGACCTTCAGCGCGGTGCCCAGGACGCGGACCGCGGTGCCGACCGTCGCGTACGTGCCCGCGTCGATCGCGCGCGGGCGGTCGATCCCCGCCAGCCTGCGCAGGTGGCGCGGAACGAGGCCGACGGCGGCCGCGCTGGTCACGCGCAGCGCGGGCGCGAACGGGAGGAGGTCGCGCGTGATCGGCGGCGCGACGACGAAGTCGATCGCCTCCTTCGCCGCGACCGACACGCACAGCGACGGCAGCATCCGCTCGAAGTACTCGCCCATCTCGCCGCGCGACGCCGGGACGTCGTCCTCGGCGACGCCGACGAGCGCGGCGGTGCGGGCGCTCTCGGCGAAGTAGCGGTCCTGGTCCTCCGGGCTGATACGGCCGCCGTACGCGCGGTACGCGCAGAAGAACGAGTGGACCTCGACGCAGTGCACCCACAGCAGCGTCTCGGGATCCTCCGCGCTGTACGCGCGGCCGGTCACCGGATCAGTGCCGCGGATGTGCGCGTGGATCTTGCGTACGTGGGCGCCCGCCGCGCGTGCGGTCTCGGTGTCGGCGAACGTGGTCGTCGCGACGTACTGCGCCGTGCGCCGCAGGCGGTTGAGCGGCTTGTCGCGGAAGTCCGAGTGCTGGAACACGCCGGCCATCGCGAGCGGCTGCAGCGACTGGATGATGAGCGCGCGCATCCCGCCGATGAGCATCGCCGGATGACCGTGAACCCGCCAAGTGACGCTGCCCGGACCGAAGAGCCCGTGGTCGCTCATACCCAAACGATAACGTTCAGACATGACAGCTGACGCGGGGTTGTTCGGGCCGGACACCGTGACCTGGAAGGTCAACCGCGAGGCGGTGCTGCTCGCCGGCGGCGGGCGGGCGCTCCTGCTCCAGGTCGCGCATCCGTCGGTCGCCGCGGGCGTCGTGCAGCACTCCGACTACGACACCGATCCGTACGGGCGCCTGTTCCGCACGCTCGACCTCGTCACCAAGATCACCTTCGGCACGTCACGCACGTCGGACCAGGCGGCCGACCGGTTGCGCGGCGCGCACGACACGGTGCGCGGCGAGCGCCCCGACGGCGCGCGGTACTTCGCGCACGACCCGAACCTCCTGCTGTGGGTGTGGGCGACGCTCGTCGAGACCTCGGTGCTCATCTACACGCGCTACGTCGACCGGCTGTCGGTCGCCGAGGTCGAGCGCTACTACACCGAGCAGCAGCGCTTCGGCGAGGCGTGCGGGATCCCCGACGACAAGTTCCCCGAGGACTGGCGGGCGTTCGTCGCCTACTTCCACCGCACGCTCGACGAGGAGTGCACGGTCACCAACGAGTCGCGCACGATCGGCGAGGCGGTCGTCGACCCGGCGGTCCCGGGCCTGCTCAAGCCGGCCGCGAAGCCCGCCGCGCTGCTGCTGAACCTCGCGACGATCGGCCTCCTGCCGCCGCAGGTGCGCGAGCGCTACGGGTTCACGTGGGGCCCGCGCCGCGAGCGCGTCCTCGGCGCGTCGACCGCCGCGGTGCGCCGCCTGCTCCCGTTGCTGCCGTCGCTCGTGCGGGAGATGCCGCCTGCTCGAACCGCTGAGCGGCGCGTGCGCGCCGCCGCCTAGATAGAACCCGTCCGGGGAGAAGCGGATGCGCGCCATCGCGATCGGCTGCCTGGTCGCCGCTGTGACCGTGGTCGGCGTCGTGCTGCTCCGCGGCGGCGAGCAGTACCGCGTCGCCATGGTGGTCCAGGACGCGGGCCAGCTCGTCAAGGGCAACCTCGTGAAGATCGGCGGCGTCAAGGTCGGCAAGGTCGAGGAGATCGAGCTCGACGACCGCAACCAGGCCCGCATCGTCCTCTCGATCGAGGAGGACCGCTTCACCCCGCTGCACCGCGGGACGATCGCGACGATCCGCTCGCCGTCGCTGTCGAGCGTCGCCGGGCGCGTCGTGGCGCTGCAGCCCGGCCGCAACGACGCGGCCGAGATCCCCGACGGCGGCTCGATCGGCGCGGAGGACACGCGCCCGATCGTCGACCTCGACCAGGTCATCAACACGCTCGACCTCGCGACGCGCTCGGCCCTCCAGGACGTCGTGCACGGCGGCGCCGACGCCTTCGGCGGGCGCGGCCGCGCCCGCGCGGCGCGCGCGGCGCTCGAGGCGCTGTCGCCCGCGCTGCAGGAGACGACGGCGACGGCGAACGAGCTGCTGCGCGACCAGCGCGCGTTCGCCCGCGCGATCGTCACGTCGGCCGGCGTCGTCTCCGCCGTGGCCGGTGAGCGGGCGTCGCTCGAGCGCGGCCTCGCCAACGGCGCGACGGCGCTGCAGGCCATCGCGAGGGAGGCCGGCTCGCTCGACGAGTCGCTGCGCCGCGCGCCCGCGGTGCTGCGCGCCTCGAACTCGACGCTGGCGGACCTGCGCACGGTCCTGACCGAGCTGCGGCCGGCGCTGCGCGAGGCGCGGCCGGTGGCCACGCGGCTCGCGCCCGTGCTGCGCGACGCCGCACCGGTGCTGCGTACCGCCGGCCCGGTGGTCGGCGACGTTCGCGGCCTGCTGCGCGACACGACGCCGGTGCTGTCGCGGCTGCCGCGGACCGAGGACGCCGCGCGCCCCGCGCTCTCCTCGGCCACGACGGCGCTCGCGAAGGCCGAGCCGATCGTCGGCGCCCTGCGCGCGTACACCCCCGACGTCGTGTCGGGGCTGTTCAACGGCTTCGGCGGGACGACCGGCGGCTACTACGATGCCAACGGCCACTACGTCCGCATCTCGGTGCAGGGCAACCCGGTCACCGCGCAGGGCGCGGGCTCGGTGCTCGTCCCGCCCGGCGCGAACACGGCAGGCTCGTACTTCTTCCGCCGCGGCGTGCTGAGCCGGTGCCCCGGCTCCGCGACGCAGGCGCACCCGGACGGGTCGAACCCGTGGAAGCCCGACGAGGCCCCGTGCAAGCGCGAGGACGACACGCCGTGAAACGCCTCGCCGCGCTCGCGCTCGTCCTGCTCGCTGGTGCCGCCGTGGTGCTGTCGGCCGGGTTCGGCGACGACGCGACCGAGGGCACGTACCGCGTCGACGCGATCTTCGACAACGCCGGGTTCCTCATCCCCGGGCAAGACGTGAAGATCGCGGGAGCGCGGGTCGGCGAGGTCGTCGAGGTCTCGCTGACGGAGGACCGCAGGGCGCGGATCGCGATGGCGGTGGAGAAGCGGTTCGGCCCGTGGCGCGACGACGCGGACTGCACGATCCAGCCGCAGTCGCTCATCGGCGAGAAGTTCGTGCAGTGCACGCCGGGGACGCCGCGCGGCAAGCGCCTGCGCGGCGAGCCGGACACCCTCCCGGTCGAGAACACGCACGCGCCGATCGACCCCGACCTCGTGTTCGCGGCGCTGCGCCGGCCGACGCCCGACCGGCTGCGGATCGTCGTCGCCGAGCTCGGCGGCGGCCTGGCCGGGCGCTCGCAGGACCTCAGCGCGACGATCCGCCGCGCGAACCCCGCGCTGCAGGAGACCCGCCGGGTGCTCGACATCCTCGACGAGGACCGCGCGAAGCTGCGCTCGCTGACGAGCGAGGCCGAGCGGGTCGTCGGCGCGCTGGCCGACGAGCGCGGCGCGGTGACCCGGGCGATCTCGCGCGGCGCCCGCGTCACCACGACGACCGCGCGCCGCCGGCGCGAGCTCGGTCAGACGATCGACCGGCTGCCGGCGATGCTCGCCGCGACGCGCCCGGCGCTCGCGCGGCTGCGGGC
>CADCVT010000185.1 GCA_902806215.1 uncultured Solirubrobacteraceae bacterium
GGGGGCGCTCGACGAGGTTCGTGATCGGCTGCGTCGAGATGAACCCGCGTGGCAGCCACGCGCTCATGATCGCCGAGGGCGAGTGGCGCAGCGGGCGCAGCGCGGTGCCGACGGCCATCCGCCACGAGCCCGGGCCGATCGGCGGCAGCGCGAGCTTGAGCCGGTAGGCCATGTCGTCGAGCTTCTCGGCGGCCAGGTCGGTGCGCTGGTCGAGCTCGTCGATCTCCGAGAGCGACCCGCCGCCGATGTAGGACGCCATCAGGGCGGGCGACATGCCGCTGGCGGTCAGCGCTCCCACGACGGAGCCGGCGGACGTGCCGGCGATGACGTCGGCGCTCGACGGGCTCCACCCGGTCTCGGCCTCCAGCGCCTCCAGCGCGCCGACGAGCCACGACCCGCCCACGACGCCTCCAGCACCAAGCACGAGACCGATTCGCATTGACCCACTACCTCCAGACGGCGCTGATCACGCCCCGGGGAGGTGAGGCGGCAGAAGACCGTCGGTTGTTCGGACAAGCTCTTGCCCCCGCGAAAATGGCGCGAAACGCAGGCCGTTCCAACTTGGCGTACACACGGGTTGACACGTTGTCGAGCAACAGACCTTGCCGTTCGCGCCAGCCTTCAAGGCGCTGAAACACATGCGTACCGTCACGCTAACTTCCGGTGTATGAGGTCTCTCGCCGCCGCTGTGCTCCTCCTGATGCTCGCGCCCGCCGGCGCTGCAGCCCACTTCGTCCCGTCCTCGGCGGATCTGCCGGGGCTCGAGCACCGGTTCGTCGACCGGATCACCACGCCCGTCGCGACCTCGATGGCTCGCCCGATCGTCGCGCCGATCGTCAAGGGCGCGAGCGGCGAGATTCAGCAGGTCGGCCACGAGCCGCTGCGCAACCGCGGTATGAACGCGGCGCTGGCCGTGCACGGTGGCTTCGCCTACGTCGGCTATCGCTCCGACGGCACCCACACGAGCTCCGGCGTGCTCGTCGTCGACGTCAAGGATCCCGCCAAGCCGAAGGTCGTCCACGAGATCGGCATTCCGAACGAGGGCAACCCCGGCGAGTCCTCGCGCGAGCTCCGGATCCTCCCCGACAAGGGCCTGCTGCTCGTGCTCAACCACGGCTGCAACGAGCTGATCCACCGCTGCGCGAACGTCGCGAACACCGGCGCCAGCATCACCACGTCCAACATCCGCTTCTACGACATCAACGGCGAGAACGCCGCCAAGCCGAAGCTCCTCAGCACGTACGTCCCGTCCCGCGGCGGAGCGCAGACGCCGCACGAGTTCTTCGTCTGGACCGACCCCGAGCGGCCGAGCCGCGTCCTGATGTACGAGACCACGCCGAGCACGAACCGCTCCAAGCGCGAGCAGCTCATCGTGGTCGACATCAGCCGCGCGCGTGAGGGCAAGTTCGAGGAGATCTACAAGTGGACGCCGGTCGTCGAGGACCCGGAGGCCGACACCCGGCTGCACTCGATGACCGTCACCTACGACGGCCGTCGGATGGACCTCGCCTACCTCGGCGGCGGCTACCTGACCGCCGACACGTCGGACTTCGTGACCGGCAAGGCCAAGCCCGAGATCCGCCTCGTGACCCCGCCGGCGAACCGCGTCCACTGGGGCGACCCGGGCGCGCACAGCTCGATCAAGGTCCCCGGCAAGGACTTCGCGCTGGTCACCGACGAGGTCTACGGCAAGTTCGGCGGCGTGCTCGCCGAGCACGGCTGCCCGTGGGGCTGGGTCCGCATGATCGACACCGCCGACACGACGAAGCCCAAGCTCGCGGCCGAGTACAAGCTGCCGATCAACGAGCGCACGACGTGCCCGGCCACCACGCCGGATCGCGACAACTTCTCGAGCTTCTCGTCGCACAACCCGACGCTCACGAACAACCTCGCGCTCCTCACCTGGCACTCGGCCGGGTTCCAGGTCATCGACCTCGCTGATCCCGCCAAGCCGAAGCCGGCCGCCGAGTTCATGCCGCAGCCGCTGCCGTTCGTCGAGACCGAGGACCCGGCGCTGAGCCAGGGCCAGGACAAGGTCGTCATGTGGAGCTTCCCGATCGTGGTCGACGGCCTGATCTACGTGGTCGACCTGCGCAACGGCCTCTACATCCTGCGGTACAAGGGCCCGCACGCCGAGGAGGTCTCCTCCGCCAAGTTCCTCGACGGCAACTCGAACTCGGGTGACGTTCGCCGCTTCGAGTACAACCTCGAGCCGGGCTCGAAGGAAGCGGCGGCGACGCAGTCGAGCAAGGGCGCGGACGGCCGCACGGTCCCGCCCGCGCTGCCGGCACGCGCCTGCCTTGCGTCTCCCGTGCGCGTCGGCGCCAAGGGCGTCGGGCCGTTCGGCCTCGGCATCGCGCGCGGCAGGATCCTGCTGCGCGGCGGCCCCACCGACACGGCGACGGCGCGCTCGGCCCGCTACTGCGTCGACGGAGGCGGACGCGTCCACGCGGGCTTCGCCGCCAACGGGCGCACCGTGCTCGTCGCGACGACGAGCCGCCGCGCCACGGGTCGCGTGAAGCCCGGCCAGCGCACGAGCGTCGTGACGCGCTCCGGGCGCAGGCTCGGCAAGGGCGTCTACTCGCTCGGCGGCAAGCGCTTCGCGACGGTCGCCAACGGTCGCATCGTCTCGGTCGGCATCGCGGCGAAGAGCACGCTGCGCAGGCCGAGCGCGATCCGCCGCGCGCTGAGCGGCCTCTAGGCGGTCCGCGCGGGCGACAGGGCGAGCGAGGCGAGCGCGAGCTTGTCGAGCTTGCCGTTGTCCATCTTCGGCAGCGCGGGGTGCACGACGACGTCGCGCGGGACCATGAAGTCCTCGAGGTTCAGCGCGCAGTGGCGCTTGATCGCGCGCACGTCGAGCTCGACGCCCTCGGCCGGCGAGACGTGCGCGACGACGGCCTGGCCGAGCCGCTCGTCCTCGACGCCGATGACGGCGGCCTCGTGAATGCCCTCCAGCCGGTAGAGGACCTCCTCGACCTCCTTCGGCGCGACCTTCTCACCGCGCGTCTTGATGATGTCGTCCATGCGCGCGACGAAGTGGAGGAACCCCTCCTCGTCGGCGCGGAAGAGGTCGCCGCTTCGCAACACGCCGTCCGGGCGCACCCGCGCCGCGGTCGCCTCGGGATCGCGCCAGTAGCCCTGCATGACGTGCTCGCCGCGGATGAGCAGCTCCCCCACCTCGCCCTGCGGCGCGTCGACCCACGCCTCCGTGCCGGGGATCGCGATGCCGACCGACCCCGGCCGGGCGTCGAGTTGCTCGGGCGGTAGGTAGCAGACGCGCTTGCACTCGGTCTGCCCGTACATCGAGAAGAACGTGGCGCCCGGGAACGTCCTCCGAACCTCCTGCAGGCGCGCGACCGACAGGGCGGCGCCCGCGTTGGTGAGCACGCGCAGGTCGGGCAGCGGCCGCTCGGCGAGGCCGTCGAGCGAGACGAGCACCTGCCAGACGGTCGGGACGCCCGGCAGGACGGTGATCCGCTCGTCGACCAGGGCGGCGACGACGGTCCCCGGGAACGTGATGCCGTGCTGCAGGACGACGGTCGCGCCGAGCCGCACGGCCATGATCAGGTGGTAGAGACCGTACGTGTGCGACAGCGGCAGCACGCACAGGATGCGGTCGTCCGCGCCGAGGCCGAGGTACTCCACGATCGACCCCGCGACGAAGTGCATGTTGCGGTGTCCGAAGACGACGCCCTTCGGGACGCCGGTCGAGCCCGAGGTGTAGATGATCGAGGCGAGGTCCTCCGGGCCGACCTCCTCGAACGGCTCGGGGTCGAGCGCGTACAGCCGGTCGAGCTGGTCGCCGGTCGTGACCACCGGGACCGACGCCGGGATGCGCTGGGTGACGTCGGGCTCGCAGATCACCGCGGTCGCGCCGCTGTGCTCGACGAGGTAGGCGAGCTTGGCCTCCTTCGCCGTCGGGTTGAGCGGCACGAACGCCGCGCCGGCGCGGAGGATCCCGTAGATCGCGATCGCGGCGTCGGCGCTGTTGCGCAGGACGACGGCGACGCGGTCGCCTCGCTGGACGCCGAGCCCGTGCAGGCCGGTGGCGAGACCGGCGACGCGCCGGTCGAGCTCGCCGTACGAGAGCCGCTTGCCACCGGCGACGACCGCCGTGTGGTCCGGCCGCGACGCGGCGGCCGCGCGGAGGTCCCCGTCCAGCGTGCGCGGGCTCACGCCGAGCGCTTGCCCTCCACGAACGCGACGATCGCGCTCACAGAGCCGAAGTTGTCCTCCGTGATCTCCACGTCGGAGACCTGTATGCCGTAGCGCGACTGGATCTCCTCGACGAGCTCCACGAACCCGAGCGAGTCGATCACGCCGAGCCCGAGCAGGTCGTCGTCGTCCTGGAGATCGAGGTCAGGGCGCATGTAGAGGAAGTTCTCCTCGATGAACGCGCGGATCTCGTTCCGCACCGCCTTGTTGCTCTCCTGCGACTGCACCTGCGTCATGCCCCCTCCATTGCCGGCTGGGCTTCCAGTTCGATGTCGATCATTGGATCGGCCGTATGGGACGAGTACTGAAGCCCGTCACCGCAGAACGTGTCGTGCCACACCTGCGTCGACAGGACCCCGACCAGGGCCATGCCCTCGCGCAGACCGGTCGCGCGGCCCGCCTGACAGCGTCGCACGAGCCCGGCCACGCGGCGCTCGTCGAAGATCCCGACCTGGCGCAGCGCGTCCTCCGACAGGCGCTCGGCCACCCACTCCGGGGCGCCTGGGACGAAGAACGGATCGACCGCCGGCGCGCGGTACGGCTGCTTCGGGCGCTCGGCGATGCTCGCCGGAAGGACCCGCGCGGCGACCTCGCGCAGCGCGATCTTGTCGTGCATCCCGTCGAGCTTGCGGCCGGGCGCGAGCGCCACGGCGTGCTCGAAGACGCGGTGGTCGAGGAACGGATAGCGGCCCTCGACGCCGTGCGCCATGGCGACGCGGTCGCCCTGGGCGGCGAGCAGGTACGGCTCCATCAGCGTCGTCAGCTCGAGGTACGCGGCGCGTTCGAGCGCGCTCCACCCCTCGAAGCGCTCGGGCAGCGCGGCGCGCAGTCGCGCGGCGGAGTCGCCCGCCTCGAGCGCGACCTCCGGCCGGTACAGCGCCTTGACCGCCGCCGTGGCGTTCAGGCGCGTCTGGTGGCTGAAGAGCGGGTCGTCCGGGTCGCCCGCGTCGGCGAACGCGCGGCGCCAGGCTGGTCCGCGGCGCGCGCCGCCGGCCTCGGCGAGGTACGGGTAGAGGTCGTCTAGCGCCTCGAGCGCGGACTCGTCGGTCAGCGCCGCGCGGCGTATCGCGACCTCCTTGAAGAGGTCGTAGCCCCAGAAGAGCTCGTCGGCGCCTTCGCCTGACGCGACGACGGTGATCCCCTGCTCGCGCGTGCGCCGCGCCAGGAGCGCCAGCGGCACCGGCGCGGTCCGGATGAGCGGGGTCTCGGCGTGCAGGACGACGTCGCGGAACGCGCCGGCGATGTCGGCGGCGCCGGCCTCGACGACGTGGTGCTCCGTTCCGAGGGCGCGAGCGACCTCCTCCTGCTGGGAGCGCTCGTCGTAGAGCGCGTCGGCGAACGCGACCGAGAACGTCCGCAGCTGGTGATCCGACGCGTCACGGGCGAGCGCGGTCACGACGCTCGAGTCGAGGCCGCCGCTGAGGTAGGAGCCGACCGGCACGTCGGCGCGCAGCCGCAGCCGGACGCTGTCGCGCAGCAGCTCCTCGAGGCTCTCCTCGGTCGCTTCGGCCGCCGCGGCGCCGTACTCGGGGCGCCACCAGGTCCGGTCGGCGACGACCCTCCCCCGCTCCCACACGAGCAGCCCGCCGGGCCGCAGCTGGTGCACGCCGGCGAACGGCGTGCGCGGCGCGCGCGGTCCCCACGTCGTGAAGACGTCGTCGAGCCCGCCGAGGTCGGGCCGCGCGTCGACTTCGCCGCTGGCGAAGAGCCCCTTGGCCTCCGAGGCGAACACGAGCGTCCCGCCGGCCTTGAGCGCGTAGTGCAGCGGGCGCACGCCGAAGCGGTCGCGCACCATCGTCAGCCGCCGCGGGCCGGGCTCGTACAGCGCGAACGCGAACTGCCCGTTGAGCCGGTGCAGCGCGTCGAGGCCGTCGCGCTCGATCAGGCGCAGGACCACCTCGGTGTCGGTCAGCGTGCGGCAGGCGACGCCGGAGGCCGCGAGGTCAGCGCGCAGCTCGGGGTGGTTGTAGACCTCGCCGTTGTAGACGATGGTCGTACCGCTCTCGCTGCGGATCGGCTGCCAGCCGCCCGGGATGTCGAAGATCGCCAGGCGCGTCGAGACGAGCCCGGTGCCCGGCCCGCGGGCGATGCCGTAGCCGTCGGGGCCGCGGTGGTGGAGCGCCGCCGCCATACGGCGCAGCGGCTCCGGGCCGATGGCCTCGCCTCCCTCCGGGCGGACGATCCCGCCGATCCCGCACATCTCGCCGGCGCTACGCCCTGACGTCCTGCGCGTCGATCACGACGGCCGGCGCGTGGAGGTACTCGGTGGCCTCGCGACGGCGGGCGATCTCCCAGTAGCCCGCCTCGACGGCCTGCTCGTCGAGGCCGAGCTGCTCGGCGACGACATCGTCGGCGATCCCGTTCTGCTCGCCCCACAGCAGCACGTCCATCTGGTCGTGCGGGAAGCCGTAGTAGAACTCCTCCTGCGACTGGGTGAGGCTGAACGTCTCGGTCGTCGGGGCGCGGCCGGCGATGCCCGCGGGAAGGTCGAGGAAGCGCGCGAGCGCGAAGACCTGGGACTTGTAGAGCCCGGCGATCGGCTTGAGGTCGGCCAGGCCGTCGCCGCCCTTGACGAAGAAGCCCTGGTCGTACTCGACGAGGTTCGGCGTCCCGGCAACCGCGTAGTGCAGACGATCGGCCCACGTGTACTCGATGAGCTTGCGCGTGCGCTGCTTCATGTTCGTCGCGGCCAGCAGCTTGCGGTACGCGCCGCTGGGAATCCGCTCGGTCTGCTGCGTGCCCTCGGGCTTCTCGACGGTCAGGCTGAAGACGATCATCGAGCCGGTCGGCGGCGAGCGGACGATCTTGTGCTTCCAGTCGTCGGCGTAGTCGGGGAAGACCTCGCGGATCGCCTCGCGCTCGAGGTCGCGGTACCCGAGGCCGTCGAGCGCCGGGCTGATCGAGGCCTCCTCGGACGGCGCGCCGAGCTTGGTGGCGAGCTCGAGGCCGAGGTCGGACGAGCCCTCGCTGAGCTGACGCTCGGGCAGTCGCAGGAGCATCACGCGCTTGGGGCCGAGCGCGCGGACGCAGAGGCCTGCGACGACGCCGGAGTCCACACCTCCGGAGACGGCGACGACGGCGCCGCGGCGGCCGAGGCCGGTGATCGCGGTGCGGATCCCCTCCGCGAGGTGGTCTGCGGCGGAGGCTGGGTCGAAGAGATCGGGGGCGGCGGTCATCTCTGCTCGATATCGGTCGGTGAGGGCAGGTTCTGGAGAGGGCCGCTGTGGCGGCCGTCGGTGGAGACGGGCCCGAAGCGCGGCTTGTCGCTGCGCGGGACCTGCCAGCCGAAGCGCCCGAGCGCCCGCGCCCATGTGACCTGCTGGACGTCCTTGAATCCGAGCAGCCGGAGCAGCATCTGGCTCTCGCGGTTGCGCTTGTCGACCCACGCGTACAGGCGTGACAGAGCGGGATCCTCGTGAACCTCGCCGAGCATGCGGAGCATCAGCGCGCGCGGGACGCCGAGCGGGCGGAATGCTTCAGGGACCCACAACGCGTAGCCGTATGCCTCGTCGGCCCCGAGCCGGATCGTCAACCCCGACCACGGGTCGCGGTGCGTCTGCCGGCTGATCCAGACCCAGCCGGCGTAGCGGCCCTCGACCATGGCCACGAACCCGTGGTCCCCGCGCCCGACGAACGCCGATGACGACTCGTAGATCGGTCCCGGCACCTCGTGACGCAGGTCGCCGAGGTTCGTCGCGTCGACCGTCATGAACTCGAGCGGGATCCGCGCCTGCGGCTTGCGCGGCGCCTTCACGGCCTGCCACTCGAGGATGTCGGTGGGCACCACGGAGAAGACGCTCGCCAGGCGGCGTCGCACGCGCATGGGCGTGCTCGGCTTTCGCTCCTGCTCACGCGGCATCCGGTCAACGTAGTTCACCGTGGGCCGCTGGGTGACCTCTCGGTTACACCAACTGGTATAACCAGCCGTCATGACTGGTCCAACCAGCACGGCAACGGTCTCGAGCCGCATTCACGCGCAGCTGCGCGCAGACATCCTCGGCGACCGGTACGCCGCGGGCGAGGCGCTCCCGTCCGAGCGCCGGCTCAGCGAGGATCTCCACACGAACCGGCACGCCGTGCGCGAGGCGCTCAAGCGCCTCCAGCAGGCTGGCCTCGTAGCGATCAGCCAGGGCGGCGCGACGCGTGTGCGCGACTGGCGGCGGCACGGCGGGCTCGACCTGCTGCTCGACGTCGCGGCGGAGGGCGACGCCCCGGAGGCGCTGCGCGTGCCGCGAGCCGCGATGGAGATGCGAGCCTGCATCGGCGCCGACGCCGCGCGGCGCTGCGCCGAGCGCGCGAGCGCCGAGGTGAAGGCGCAGCTACGGGCCCGCGCCGAGCAGCTCGTCGCCGCCGACGACCTCGTCGTCCGCGACGCGCACTACGAGCTCCTGTGGGACCTCGTCGTCGACGGCGCGGACAACATCGCCTACCGGCTCGCCCTGACGACGCTGGTCGCGCGGCAACGCGTCGCCGACGTCCGCGCCGGCGCGGTCGCCCGCGAGCTCTCCGACGACGTCGCGATCCGCGCGCTCGTATCCGCCGTCGAGGCCGGCGACGCCGACGGCGCCCACACGCTCGCGCGCGACCTGCTCGAACGCTCGATCCCGACCGACTGAGGAAGCACCCATGGCCGAGGTCCTCTACTACGCGATCCCGTTCTTCGTCCTGCTGCTGATCGCCGAGTACGCGTCGTACCGGCACCTCGGCGACGAGCGCGACGAGGACCTCGTCGGCTACGACCTGCGCGACAGCGGCACTTCGCTGGCGATGGGCCTCGGCAACGTGGTCATCAACGTCGGGTGGAAGCTCGTCGTGGTCGCGGCCTACGCGGCGCTGTACGAGCTGACGCCGCTGCGGCTCGACCCGAGGAACCCGCTGACGTGGGTCGCGCTCTTCTTCGCCGACGACCTCGCGTACTACTGGTTCCATCGCGTGTCGCACGAGAGCCGCGTCTTCTGGGCCAGCCACGTCGTGCACCACTCCTCGCAGCACTACAACCTGTCGACGGCGCTGCGGCAGACGTGGGTGCCGATGACGTACTTCCCGTTCTGGCTGCCGCTGCCGCTGCTCGGCTTCCCGGTCTGGATGGTGCTGCTCGCGCAGGCGTGGTCGCTCATCTACCAGTTCTGGATCCACACCGAGCGCATCAAGCGGCTGCCCGGCTGGGTCGAGCGCGTGTTCAACACGCCGTCGCACCACCGCGTCCACCACGGCTCGAACCACCAGTACCTCGACAAGAACTACGGCGGGATCCTCATCGTGTGGGACCGGCTGTTCGGGACGTGGGAGCCCGAGGGCGAGCGGGTCCGCTACGGGCTGACGAAGCAGCTCGAGACGTTCCACCCGGTCCGCGTCGCGTTCCACGAGTACGTGGCGATGGCGCGCGACGTGCGCGCCGCGCGCGGGTGGCGCACGAAGGCGCAGGTGCTGCTGCGCGGGCCCGGCTGGACACCGTCGGTACCGTCGGCGTATGGAGCCCAAGCTGACCGACGAGCCCACGAAGAGCCGCTTCGAACTGCACGACGGGGATGAGCTCGTCGGCTGGCTCGACTACCGCCCCGCGGGAGAGAGCGTGATCCTCGCGCACACCGAGGTCCCCGACGAGCACGGGCGCAAGGGGTACGGCGGCGTCCTCGTCCGAGGCGCGCTGGAGCGCCTCGAGCAGGACGGCAAGACCGCGATCCCGCTGTGCCCGTTCGCGGCTGCGTACATCCAGCGCAACCTGGAGCTCGCGAAGTACGTGGCTCCCAGCTTCCGCGCGCAGTTCGCCTGAGCGCCGTTCTCAGCGGCGGTCACAGCCGTGCGCCCTCGTGGCACCTACGTCGTGATGAAGCCGGATCGCCAGACCACGCTCCTTGGGCGGTCGGTCGCCCAGCCGGAGCTCTTCGGCGAGTTCTACGCGGCGCATGCGTCGGCGGTCTTCGTATTCTTCGCCCGCCGCACGCTCGACGTCGAGGTCGCGCGCGACCTCACCGCCGAGACGTTCGCCGAGGCGCTCGCGAGCCGCTCGCGGTTTCGCGGGACGACGGAGGCGGAGGCGGCCGGCTGGCTCTTCGGCATCGCCCGTCATCTGCTGTCGCGGTACCTGCGTCGTGGCGTGGTGGAGCGCAAGGCGGTCGAGCGGCTCGGCATCCGGATGCCGCACCTCAGCGACGACGACCACGAGCGGATCGCCGAGCTCGCCGGGCTCGACGACCTGCGCTCGGGCGTCGCCGCCGCGCTCGGGGAGCTCGGCGCCGACCAGCGCGACGCCGTCGAGCTGCGCGTCGTGGCGGAGCTGCCGTACGACGAGGTCGCGCGTCGGCTCTCGATCAGCGAGCCGACGGCGCGCGCACGCGTCTCGCGCGGGCTTCGGGCGCTCGCGGACGCGCTCGAGCCGCTGCGCCCCACGGAGGTCAAGACATGAACGACCAGCCGATCGAGGTCCTTCGGTCGCTCGGCGCCGAGCTTCAGCGCGTCGCCGAGGAGGACCCCGCGCCGCGGCGCCTTGCGCGCCGTCGCCGCCGCATGGGCGGGCTCGCGGCCGCGTTCGTCCTGCTGGCGGCGGGCGGAGCGACCGCGGCGGTGACCGGCGTCTTCACGCCGCAGAAGGAGGTGGACGGTCTCGTCCGCACCGCGCCCAAGAGCGTCGTCACGACAGGCACGACGAGCGACGGGCGCCGGTGGGAGCTGACGACGTCCGACAGCGACGTCGGCTTCTGCTTCGGGCTGCGCTTCCCCGACGAGGCCGGCGCGAGCAGCGAAGGGTGCGGAGGTTCCGGGCCGGGCTCCCTGACGGTTGCCACGTCCTCCGGCGGGTCGGCCAAGCTGAACGCGCTCGTCTTCGGCACGGCGCCGGACGCCGCGCGCCGGATCGTCGTACGCACGGCCGGACGCGAGCGCACGGTTCCCGCGGTCGACGACGCGAGGGGCGTCGAGGGGCGGTTCTACCTGGCCGAGCTGCCGGTCCACCGGCTCGGGGGCGTCACTGTCGTCGGCCTCGACGCCGCGGGCCAGAGGATCGCGACCGAGCGCATCCGCAGGCGCTGACCAAGCCGATCAGGAATCGGGAAGCGCCCGCGCCCGGCCGTCCGTAGCTTGGCGTCCATGGACAACGCAGCACCCCGCTCCAGCCCGCAGCGTCGCCGCGACACCGAGCACCGGCTCGCCCACGACGTCGACGTCTGGGTGGCCACGGCTGCCCCGGACGGCGCGCCGTACCTCGTGCCGCTGTCGTTCGACTGGGACGGCGAGGCGTTGCTGCTGGCGACGCCGAAGGACAGCCCGACCGGCCGCAACCTGGCCGCCACGGGGACCGTCCGGCTCGGGCTCGGCCTGACGCGCGACGTGTCGATGGTCGACGGCGACGTCGAGGTGCTCGAGCTCGACGCGCTGGCGCGGGAGGCGGCGGACCGCTTCGCCGCTCGCTCGGGCTTCGACCCGCGAGCGGAGACCGGTTCCTACCGCTGGTTCCGCGTCGTGCCGCGCCGCATCCAGGCGTGGCGCGAGGCCGACGAGCTCAAGGGCCGCGACCTCATGCGCGACGGCCAGTGGCTCACCTGATCCGCAGTGCGCGCAGCTTCGGCCGCCAGTACGTGGAGTTCGAGATGCCCACGAGCCCGATCAAGCTCGCCCTCTACGGGCGCCGCGCACTCGCCAAGGCGGCGGGCGTCGCGTCCGACGGCACCGGGTCGCACCGCCTCGCGATCGGCGCGGACGCCGGGACCTTCACCGACCCCGACGGCTTCGCGTGGGAGCTCGCAGCGCACCGCGAGCCCGAGGCCACCCGGGCGACCGCCGGAGCGGGCGTCCACTGAGTGCGGGCGGAGGGACTCGAACCCCCGAGGCATGCGCCACCGGCACCGAGGCGCTCCATGTGGCCGGCGACGGCTGCCACCTTCGAAGCAGCACCCCCTCACGCCGCCGCTACGACTCACCGCCTGATTGTCTCCAACGCCGATCGGAGGGACAAGTCCGCTGGTTGCGCCTGGCGTGATCCCGGCGCGCCGCGGCGTCTTACCGAGGGTGGCCGGCGGTCGCTGCACTGGCGGCCACCGTGCGTTACCGCTTGACGCTGACGTCGGGCTCGACGCCCTCGACGA
>CADCVT010000186.1 GCA_902806215.1 uncultured Solirubrobacteraceae bacterium
ATCGGCGTCGCGCTCCAGGAGGCGGCGCTCGACATGCTCATGACCGGCAAGGAGCTCATGGAGCTCCAGGCGACGCTGCACGGCATCGCGCCGAACAAGGTCAAGGGCCGCGCGCACGAGCTCATCCAGCGCGTCGGGCTCGAGCAGGCGCAGGACCGCCGCGTGGGCACGTACAGCGGCGGCATGCGGCGAAGGCTCGATCTGGCGATGGCGTTGATCCACGAGCCGGAGGTCCTCTTCCTCGACGAGCCGACCACCGGCCTGGACCCCGTCAGCCGGATCACGCTGTGGGACGAGGTCCGCCGCCTGAAGGCCGAGGGCACCACCGTCTTCCTCACGACGCAGTACCTCGAGGAGGCCGACCAGCTCGCCGACCGCGTCGGGATCATCTCCGCCGGCAAGATCGTGGCCGAGGGCACGCCCGCGGCGCTCAAGGCCGAGGTCGGCGTGCCGCACCTCGACATCACGCTCGCCGAGACCGAGTCGGCCGACGACATCGCCCGGGCGCGCGAGACGGTCCTGCAGTTCGGCGCCCCGCGCCCCGCGACCGAGGACTGCCACGTCAGCGTCGCGCTGCCGCAGGGCGCGCGCGGCGTCGCCGCCGTCGTGCGCGCGCTCGACGACGCCGGGTTCGTCGTCGCGAGCCTCGACCTCCAGGAGCCCACGCTCGACGACGTCTTCGTCGAGAAGACCGGCCGCCACCTCGAGGGAGCGGGCGACGACGCACCCGCCGCGACCGACCCGGCGGCCGAGCCCGAGCCCGCCGCGCCGGCGGCCACGTGACGGTCTTCCGGGCGAGCCTCGCGCTCGCGCGCCGGGCGCTGCGAAACGCCTTCCGCCGCCCGCAGTTCCTCGCGCCGCTCGTCGTCTTCCCCAGCCTCTTCCTCGCCGTCAACGTCGGCGGCCTGCAGCAGACCACGCAGCTGCCCGGCTTCGAGGAGGTCAACGGCTTCCTCGACTTCCAGCTCGCCGCCGCGATCACGCAGTCGACGCTGCTCGGCGGCGTCACCGCCGGGATCGCCACCGCGCTCGAGATCGAGGGCGGGTTCTTCGACCGGATGGTCGCGTCGCCGATCCCGCGCGTCGCGCTCGTCTTCGGCCGGCTCCTCGCGACCGCCGTACTCGCGGTCCTGCAGGCGCTGTGGTTCCTCGCCGCCGGCCTGATCTTCGGGGCCGAGATCGAGGCCGGCATCCTCGGCGCGCTGCTCGTCATCGGCATCGCGGTGTTCAGCGGCGTGGCGTTCGCCTCGCTCGGGATGCTGCTCGCCTTCCGTGCCCAGAACGCGAGCACGGTGCAGGGGATCTTCCCGCTCGTGTTCGTGATCCTCTTCGTGTCGAGCGCGTTCTTCCCGCGCGACCTGCTCGACCCGCCCGCCGACTGGCTCGCCGACTACAACCCGCTGAGCTACATCGCCGAGGGGATGCGCGACCCGATCATCAGCTCGATCAGCGCCGACACCGTCCTGTACGGCTTCGCGGCGGGCGCGGGCGTCGCGGTGGCGGCGGCGCTCGCGGCCCTCGTCGCGCTGCGCGGAAGGCTGCGCGACGCATGACGCTCACGCAGAACCTCGCGATCGTCCGCGCGCTCGCGCTGCGCGCGCTCAACGAGATCCTCCGCGTCCCCGGCGGCGCGGTCCCCGTCGTCCTCGCGCCGACGATCTTCATGATCGGGCTGAGCGGCGTGTTCGGCGAGGCCGCGCGGCTGCCCGGCTTCGAGGCGACCGACTTCCGCACGTTCATCGTCCCCGTCGGGATGCTCCAGGGCGCGGGCTTCACCGGGGCGGCAACCGGCGTCAACCTCGCGCGCGACATCGAGCAGGGGTGGTTCGACCGCCTGCTCGTCGGACCGGCGCCGCGGTCGGTGCTGCTCGCCGGCCTCGTGGGGAGCGCCGCGTTGCGGTCGCTGCTGCCGGCGGCGTTCCTCGTCACCGTCGCGCTGCTGCTCGGCACCGGCATCGAGAGCTTCCTCGGCCTCGCGCTCGGCGTGGTCCTCGTCATGGGCATGGCCGCGGCGATGGCCTGCTGGGGCACGATCGTCGCGCTGAAGTTCAAGACGCAGCAGGCCGCGCCGCTCATGCAGATCCTCGCGTTCGCGTCGATCCTCTTCACCACCGCCTACGCGCCCGAGCCGCTGCTGAGCGACTGGCTCGCCGCGATCGCCGAGGTCAACCCGGTGCGCTACCTGCTCGAGGGCGTGCGGCAGGCGTTCGTCGGCGGCGTCGACGGCGAGACGACGCTCCGGGCGTTCGTCGCGCTCGCCGCGCTGCTGGCGTTCTTCGGCGGGTTCGCGATCCGCGGCATGCGCCGGATCGGCGAGTAGCTCCTCTACCGCCCCACGTAGGTGGCCTTGCCGGGGCCCTCGTTCAGGAACGACTCGACGGCGTTCTTGAGGTCCTCGGTCTCGAACAGCTTGCCGGAGAGCTCCGGGGTGATCGCGTCGGCGGCGCGCGCGCCGTTCTCCTTCTGCTCGGCGACGATCCGCTTCGTCGCCGCGTGTGCGACGGTCGGGCCGTTGGCGATCCGCGTCGCCAGCTTGCGCGACTTCTCCTCGAAGTCCGCGTCGGGCCAGACGTCGCTGATGACGCCCCACTCCTTCAGCTCAGCCGCCGGGAACAGCTGGCCGCTGAAGATGAGCCGCTTCGCCCGCGTCGGGCCGGCCTTCTCGGCGAGCCGCTGCGGGCCGCCCATCGACGGCGTGAGGCCGACGACGATCTCCACGAGCCCGAACTGCGCGCCCTCCGCCGCGACGACGAGGTCGCACGCCAGCGCGAGCTCGAGGCCCCACGTCAGGCACAGCGCGTGCGCGGCGAAGATCGTCGGGAACGGCAGGTCCTCGATCTTCTGGACGAGGTCGAAGCCGCGCCGCCAGACCTCGGCGCCCCCGTCGGCCGACAGGCCGTGGAACATCTTCACGTCGACGCCGCCTGTCCACACCTTGCCGTCGGCGCGCATGAGCAGCCCGCGGGCGTCGCTGTCGGCGACGGCGTCGATCGCGTCGATGACGCCCTGGAACACCGGCTCGTCGAACAGGTTGAGCGGCGGCTTGGCGATCGTCAGCACGGCCAGCGGGCCGTCCTGCTCGAGCGTCCACGGTCCGAACTCGGTCATCGCTTCAGGTCCTCTCCGGCTGCCTTGATCTCGTCGGGGTCGCCCGGCTTCGGGATCCACGGCAGCTGCAGCGGATCGTTCTCGTAGCGCGGGATGACGTGCATGTGGAAGTGGAAGACGGTCTGCCACGCCGCCGCGCCGCACGAGTTGACGAGGTTCACGCCGGTCGCGCCGAGGTTCTCGGAGGCCTTGCGCGCGAGGCGCTGCGCCGCCTGGGAGCAGGCCGCGAGGTCCTCGGGCGAGATCTCCAGCAGATCCTTGGCGTGCTCGCGCGGGATGACGAGCGCGTGGCCGCGCGTTCCCGGGTTGATGTCCATGAAGCTGACGGTGCGCTCGTCCTCGTCGACGATCGTGCTCGGGAGCTCTCCGGCGAGGATCTTGCAGAAGATGCAGTCGGGATCGGCGGGCATGCGGCCGGACCATATAGTCCGCGACTTGGCCACGGACCCGCGACACACGATCGAGCACCTGACGACGTGGGAGCGCCCGTCGGCCTCCGAGGGCGAGCGCCGCGCGGCCGAGTGGATCGCGGGCGAGCTGCGCGAGCTCGGGTTCGAGACCGCGGTCGAGGAGGGTCCCGCGCACGGGACGTACTGGTGGCCGATGGGGCTGCTCAGCCTGCTCGGCGGGTTGGCCGGCCTGGCACGGCGCCGCGTGCTCGGCGTCGTCGGCGGCGCGGTCGCCGCAGCGGGGATCTGGGAGGAGACCGGGCTCTGGCAGGGCCTGTGGACGCGCCGGCTGCTCTCGAAGAAGACGACCTACAACGTCGTCGCGCGCGCCGGCGACCCGGCGGCCGAGCGGACCGTCGTCCTCGTCGCGCACCACGACGCCGCACACACCGGCGCAGCTTTCGACTTCACGCTCGTGCGCTGGTACGCGAGGACGTTCCCCAAGCTGCTCGAACGCGGGCGCGTCTGGCCGGGGACGATGCGGCTCGTGTTCCTCGGGCCGGTGCTCGTCGCGCTCGGCTCGCTGCTCGGTCTGCGCCGCCTGCGCAGGACCGGCACGTACATCTCGTTCGGCTCGGTCGCAGCGTTCGCCGACATCGGCCGCAGCCCGGTCGTCCCCGGCGCGAACGACAACCTGACCGCGGTCGCCGCGGTGCTCGAGGTCGGGCGCCGGCTCGCGGAGGAGCCGGTCTCCGGGATCCGCGTCCTGCTCGTCTCCACCGGCTCGGAGGAGTCGTTCGAGGAGGGCATGGCCGCGTTCGTCGACCAGCACGAGCACGAGCTGCCGCGCGACCGCACCGACATCGTCGCCCTCGACACCGTCGGCTCGCCGCGGCTCGTCCTGCTCGAGGGCGAGGGCATGCTGACGATCAAGCCGTACGACGACGGCCTGAAGGACACGATCGCCGCTGCCGCCGCCGACGCCGGGGTGCCGATCCTGCGCGAGCATTGGCTGTCGTTCGGCTCCGACGCGCTGATCGGGCTGCGGCGCGGCTACCGGACGGCGCTCATCGCGTCGTTCGACGAGCACAAGCTGCCGACGAACTACCACCAGATGACCGACACCGCCGATCGCGTGGACTACGACACGGTGGCGGCAGCCGCCGTGGTCTCGGAGGCTACGGTTCGGCGTCTTGCTTCTTCTTCGGCGTAGCCCATGGCTTGCCGCGGCGCTCTTCCTGAGCCTCGTGGTCGCCGGCTGCGGGTCTGACGGCGGCGACGAGGGAAAGGGTCCCTCGGCCGAGGCGCTCTCCCTGGCTCGTCGGTGTGATCTCGGACGCCCGCAGTCCGGCTCGTTGCCTCGCGAGCTCTTCCCGGCCGGGCTCCTTCCGGCCGACGCCGTTCCCTTCCGGTGGGAGGGCTCCGGGCTCGGCGGGCGCGCTCGCGTCGTGTTCCCGGTCCCGCTGGTGAAGGCGCAACGGATGATCGACGAGAACGCGCAGCGGCTCGGGTTCCCGGTCCTCTACCGCGAGACCGAGGTCTTCGACGCCGAGCTCGACGTGCAGTCGGGCGGCGAGGTGCTGCGGTTCGCGTTCTCCCCCACGCGCGGGTGCGACGACGTGACGATCGCCGCGGTGCGCAAGCTCGCCGGGCCCGGCTAGCGGCTCCGGGCGTACCGGATCGCCTCGTCGCGCGTGCTCACCTCACCCGCGTACTGCGCCTCGGCGATCTCCGCGAGGAGCCGACCGAGGTCGGGGCCCGGCGTGATGCCGAGCTCGCGCGCGAGCTCGTCACCGCGGACGAGCGGAGCCGGCGGCCCGTGGTCGTGCCAGTCGAGCGCAGGGGGGAGCAGCTCGCGGACGAGTCCGAGATGCTTCTCGATCGCCTCGTCGGCCTTGCGCCCGCGGGTCGCGCAGCGGTCGGCGACGCTCAGCAGCAGCGTGTCGACCTCCACCGGCTCGGTCGCCTTGAGGTAGCCGTGGACCGTCCGCGGGTCGAGCGGCCGGTGATGGACGAGGAAGCCGGGGCGCAGGTGGTGGCGGGTGAGCGCGGCGACGTGCCGGCGCAGGTCGACGCTCGCGCGCAGGCGCCCGAGGATCGTCTCGACGAGGTCGGCGCCGACGCGGTCGTGGCCGGGGAAGCCGAAGCCGCCCTTCGGGTTCGGCGTCTGCGTGAGCGGCTTGGCCGCGTCGTGCAGCAGCGCGGCGAACCGCAGCGCCTCGGCGCGCGTCATCTCGTCGGCGAGCGGGCGGCTCAGCAGCTCGGTGACCCGCGCGCCCAGGTCGTCATCGCCGAGGATCGCGGGCGCGTCGCGCTCGAGCGCGATCGCCTGCTCGAGCACCTCGAGCGTGTGGCCGTACGCGTCGCGGTGGTGGTAGACGGTCTGCTCGACGCCCTGGAGCGCGTGGAGCTCGGGCAGGACCGCGGCCATCGCCCCGGTGCGGTTGGTGAGCGCCAGCCCGTCGAGCGCGGCGTCGGCGGCGACGACCCGCCTGAGCTCGGCGAACACGCGCTCCTGCGCGACGTCGGCGAGCCGGCCGGCGTGCCGGGTGGCGTCGGCAAGCGTGTCCGCCTCCGGCGTCAAGCCGAGCTCGCACGCGACGCGCGCGAGCCGCAGGACGCGCAGCGGATCGTCGGCGAAGCTTCTCGGCCCCGCGGCGCGGAGCGTGCGCGCCTCGAGGTCGGCGGCGGCGTCGAGCGCGTCGACGAGGTCGCCGCCGACGAGCCGCTGCGCGATCGCGTTGACGGTGAAGTCTCGGTGCGTGAGGTCCTCCTCGATCGTCGCGCCGCGCAGCGGGGACAGGTCGACCTCGAACGCGCGCTCGGGGCCGATGACCCGCCACGCGCCGAAGTCCTCCGACAGCTCGAAGGCGGGTCCGCGGACGTGCCGCGCGAGCCCCTTGGCCGCCGCGCGCACGTCGCCGGCGACGGCGAGGTCGAGGTCCTTGGTCGGACGGCCGAGCAGCCGGTCACGGACCGCACCGCCGACGAGCCAGATGCCGTCCTCCCCCGCGAGCCCCTCACGAACGAGGTCGAGTGGGCCGGTCACGCCTCGAGGCCGTCGTCGGGGCCGTACTCGCGCGGCACGCGAGCGCTGATCCCGCAGGTCACCTCGTAGTTGATCGTCCCGAGGCGCGCGGCCCACTCCTCGGCGAGGACGCGCTCGCCGTCCTGCTCGCCGATGAGGACGACCTCGTCGAGCTCGGAGACGTCGTCGTCGACGAGCGCGGTCACGTTGTCCATGCTCACCGTCCCGGCGAGTGGGCGGCGACGGCCGCCGATGAGGATGTCCGCGTTGTTGGTCAGGCCGCGGCGCACGCCGTCGGCGTAGCCGATCGGGACCGTCGCCAGCGTGGCCGGCTCCTCGGCGACGAACCGCCGGCCGTAGCCCGCGCTCTCCCCCGGCTGCACGCCCTTGACCGCGGCGACGTACGAGGTGAGCGTCATCGCGGGCTCGAGGTCCTGCTCGGCCGGATCCCTGCCGAACGGGTCGAGGCCGTAGATCGCGACGCCGCAGCGGACGAGGTCGAAGTGCGCGCGCGGCTCGCGCAGCGTTGCGGCGCTGTTGGCGGCGTGGAGGACGAGGTTCGGACGGTCGCGCTTGAGCGGCGTCGCCCAGTCGACGAAGCGCGCGAGCTGCTCGTCGAGGAAGCCGTCGCCCAGGTCGTCGGCGGTCGCGAAGTGCGTCAGGAGACCGGCGAGCGTCAGGGCGGGGTCGTCGACCGCTCGGCGGGCAAGCGCGGTCGCCTCCGCCGGGTCACGCGTCCCGAGCCGCCCCATGCCGGTGTCGAGCTTGATGTGCACCCGGCCGCCGCCGCGTGCCGCGACGGCGTCGAGCAGTCCGGACGTCCAGGCGACGACGTCCGCGTCGGCCTGCAGGGCGACGTCGAGCTCGTCGGGCGAGAGCGCGCCGAGGTCGACGAGCCGGGCGTCGATGCCGGCCTCGCGCAGGGCCGACGCCTCGTTCGCGGTCGCGACCGCCAGCCACGTCGCTCCGCCGGCCAGCGCCGCCCGGGCGGCAGGGACCGCGCCGTGGCCGTAGCCGTCGCCCTTGACGACGGCACAGAGCGCGGCGTCGCCGGCCGCCGCGTCGAGGCGCCGGCAGTTGCGCTCGATGGCGCCGAGGTCGATCCGGGCGCGGGCCCGCAGCACGACGCTACGCGGTCGCGAGGGACTCGAGGACGTCGGCGCGACTGACGACCCCGACGTAGCGGCCGTGCTCGACGACCGGCAGCCGGTTGTGCTTGCTGTCGGCCATGATCCGCGCCGCCTGCTGGGCGCTCGCGTCGGCGTCGACGGTCACCGGATCGGAGGTCATCATGTGCTCCACGTCGGCGGCGACGGCCTTGCGGATGCGGTCCTCGAACTTCCCGAGGCTCTCGAGGAACACGACCCCGCCGAACAGGCTGATCATGTGCGGCAGGTGGAGGTCGCGCTCCTCGTCGGCGATGACGAGGTCGGACTCGGTGACCACGCCGACGCAGCGGCCGCCGTCGTTGACGACGGCGATCCCCGAGAGGTCGTGCTCGCGCAGGAGGTGGATGACCCGCTCGACCGTGTCGTTCGGCGTCACCGTCGGCAGGTCGGAGTCCATGATGTCGCGCACGGTCGGCATGTGGCGTCGGAGGCTATCGACCGAGCGCGTCGACCACGTCGCGTGCGATCACGCTGTCGGCCCGGCGGGCCGTCGCGGCGGTGCGCCCGGCGTCGAGGTGGAGCCGCACGCCGGCGCATGCGGCGGTGAACGGGTCGAGGCCCTTGGCCAGCATCGCGCCGATGACGCCGGAGAGGACGTCCCCGGTGCCGGCCGTCGCGAGCGCCGGAGCCCCGCCGGGCGAGACGGCGACAAGCCCATCAGGGGGGCCTGACCCCTTCTGTTTCACCGGGGGAAGATCATCAGGGGGGTCTGACCCCTTTTGTTTCACCGGGGAACAGATGATGGTGTCGTCGCCCTTGAGGACGACGATCGCGTTCGCCTGCTCCGCGGCCTCTCGCGCGGCATTCAGGCGATCGGTCACGTCGTGGTCCAGCAGTCGCTTGAGCTCCCCTGCATGGGGCGTGAGGATGGTCGGAGCGCGCCGCTTCCCCAGGTCGTCGAGGCGTCCCGCGAACGCGTTCAGGCCGTCCGCGTCGAGGACGACGGGGACCTCCGCCCGCGCGACGAGCTCGCGCACGAAGGCGACGGCTCCCTCGTCGCGCGAGATCCCCGGCCCGACGACGAGCGCTCCGCCGCGCTTCTCGGCCTCCTCGACCACGCGGTCGACCCCCTCGGTCGTGAACGCGCCGTCGGCGTCGGGCAGCGGGATCGTCATCACCTCGAGCAGCCGGACCTCGAAGATCGGGTTGAGCGAGGACGGGACGCAGCACGTGACGTAGCCGGCGCCGGCGCGCATCGCGGCCTCGGCCGCCAGGCAGGGGGCGCCGGTCAGGCCCGTCGATCCGCCGGCGACGAGGACGTGGCCGCTGGAGAACTTGGTCGACGCCGCGTCGCGGCGCGGCACGACGTCCGCGACCCGCGGCGTCAGGAGGCCGATCGCCGGTGCGACCGGGGCGCCCTCCGGCATGCCGATCTCGGTCCGCCGCACCGTGCCGGCGTGCTCCTTGCCGGGGTGGATCCACAGGCCCGGCTTGGCCTGGTGGAACGTCGCGGTCGCGGTCGCTCGGACCGCGACGTCCTCGATCGCTCCGGTGGACGCGTCGACGCCGCTCGGGACGTCGGCGGCGACGACGGGCACCCTGCACGCGTTGAGCGCCTCGATCGCGCTTCTGGCCGGCTCGCGGACCGCGCCGGAGAAGCCGGTCCCGAGGATGGCATCGACCGCGACAACCGCATCAGCGAGGGAATCAGGGTGAAAGGGCCTGGTGTCTTCACTGAGTCGTTGTTGGTTGATCAGCGCGTCCCCGCGCAGGCTCTCCGGATCGACGACGGTCGTGACGACGACATCGCGCCCGGCATCGCGGAGCAGCCTCGCTGCCACGTACCCGTCGCCGCCGTTGTTCCCTCCGCCGCAGACGACGACCACGCGGCCGCTCGGCGCGGCCTCGGTGACGAGGTCGGCGAGGCCGGCTCCCGCGCGCTCCATCAGGTCGAGCGAGGGCACCCCGCGGTCCTCGATCGCCCAGCGGTCGGTCTCGCGCATCTCCTCGGCGACCGGGAGCGGATCGAGCCAAGGCGGGAGCGTCACCGCACCACCGCGACCGCGCCGGCCATGCCCTTGGAGTGCGTCAGCGAGATCTCCACGTCGTGGCCGCTCAGCGGCCCGTGGAGCACGAGCACCGGCCCCTCCAGCACTTCGATGTCGAGCCACGACCACGCGTCGAGGCGCAGCGCCTTGGCCACCGCCTCCTTCGCGCAGAACCGCGCCGCGAGGTGCTGCCCGGGGCGAGCCCGGCCGGACGCGTAGGCGCGCTCGCGCTCGGTGAACAGCCGCTCGGCCAGGCGCGGGCGGCGCTCCAGCGCTCGCTCGAGCCGCTCGATCTCCAGGAGGTCGATCCCGATGCCACCGGCCATCGCCGGGGACCGTATACGGTCGGGCGATGCGGATCGGAGTCATCGGCACGGGGGCCATCGGCGGCGCGGCGATCGAGCTGTTCGAGGACGCCGGGCACGAGGTCCTGAGCGGCAACTCCCGCGGCGGCGTGGCCGAGGCCGTGGAGTTCGCCGACGTGGTCCTCGTGGCGGTCCCGTTCGGGGCCCGCGGCACCCTGCCGGTCGACGAGCTCGCCGGCAAGGTCGTCATCGACGCCATGAACTACTTCCCCGCCCGCGACGGCCAGGTCGCCGAGCTCGACAACGACGAGACGACGTCGTCGGAGCTGCTGTGGCGCGTCCTCGGCGGCGACGCCGCGGTCGTCAAGGCGTTCAACACGATGGACGCGGCGACGCTCGAGGAGGACGGCCGGCCCGCGGGAGCGCACGACCGGCTCGTGCTCTTCGTCGCCGGCGACGACGAGCTGGCCAAGCGCACCGTCCTCGAGCTCATCGACGAGATCGGCTTCGACCCGGTGGACACCGGCACGCTCGCGGTCGGCGGGCGCCTCCAGCAGCCCGGCGGCCCGCTCTTCGGGACGTCCGTGACGGCGCTCGAGGCGCAGAGGCTCTTCGGCTCGGCGGGTTAGGCGGCCGCGTCGAGCTCGGCGATCTCGTCGTCGGTCAGCCGCAGGTCGGCGGCGGCGACGTTCTCCTCGAGGTGCTCGACGGAGCCCGTCCCGGGGATCGGCAGCATCACCGGCGAGCGCTGGAGCAGCCACGCCAGCGCGACCTGGCTGGTCGTCGCGTCGTGGGCCTTCGCGATCTCGGCGACCGGGCCGCCGGGCTCGGCGAGCTTGCCCGCCTGCAGCGGGAACCACGGGATGAACCCGATGCCCTGCTCCTCGCAGTAGTCCAGGACGTCCTCGGAGCCGCGGTCCTTGAGGTTGAACATGTTCTGCACCGTCGCGACGTCGAAGTGCTCCTGCGCCGCCTTGATCTCGTCGACGGAGACCTCCGAGAGGCCGAGGTGCCTGACCTTGCCCGCCTTCTGCGCGGCGGCGAGCACCGCGAACTGCTCGTCGCGCTCGACCTGGCCGTCGATGCGGTGCAGCTGCCAGAGGTCGATCGTGTCGACGCCGAGCCGGCGCAGGCTGAGCTCGAGGCACGAACGCAGGTACTCCGGGCGGCCGACCGAGTGCCACTCCTGCGGACCGGTGCGGGTGAGGCCGGCCTTCGTCGCGACGACGATCCCGTCGTAGGGATGCAGCGCCTCGGCGATGAGGTCCTCGGAGATGAACGGGCCGTATGAGTCGGCGGTGTCGATGAAGTCGACACCGAGCTCGGGCAGGCGCTTGAGGACCGCGAGGGCCGTGTCGTGGTCGCTCGGCGGCCCCCAGATCCCCTCGCCGGTGATGCGCATCGCGCCGAAGCCGAGGCGGGTGACCTCGAGGTCCCCGCCGATCTTGAAGGTGCCGGAGCCCGTGGCAGTCGTTGTCATGACAACTACCGTACCGCGCGACGACGCGGCCCCGGTTACTCGACGGTGACGGTCTTCGCCAGGTTGCGCGGCTGGTCGATGTCCAGCCCGCGGGAGCGCGCGATCGCGTAGGCGATCATCTGCAGCGGCACGATCGCGAGGATCGGCTGGAGCATCCAGTCGGTCTTCGGGACGCGGATGACCTCCTCGGCGTGCTCACCGATGTCGAGGTTGCCCTCGGTCGCGACCGCGATGACGTGGGCGCCGCGCGCGCGGACCTCCTGCATGTTCGACACGACCTTGTCGAGCACGGGCGAGTCCGTGGCGCAGACGATGACGGGCGTCTTCTCGTCGAGCAGGGCGATCGGGCCGTGCTTCATCTCGCCGGCGGCGTACGCGTCGCTGGGGATGTAGGAGATCTCCTTGAGCTTCAGCGCGCCCTCGAGCGCGACCGGCAGCCCGACGTGGCGGCCCAGGAAGAGGAAGAAGTTGTCGCGGCCGTGCTTGTCGGCGATCCCCGTGCTCTGCCCCTCGGCCCCGTCGAGGCGCTCGATGAGCTCCGACAGCGTGCTCGGCAGCTGCTTGAGCTGCCCGACGAGCGAGGCGAGCCGCTCGGGCTCGAGCGTCCCGCGCAGCTCGGCGAGGCGCAGCGCCAGCAGGTACATCACGGCGACCTGGCAGATGAAGGTCTTCGTCGCCGCGACGCCGACCTCGAGGCCGGCGCGGGTGTAGACCACGCCGTCGGAGTCGCGGGTGGCCTGCGAGCCCATGATGTTCGTGACCGCGAGGACGGTCGCGCCCTGCTCCTGCGCCAGGCGCATGGCGGCGAGCGTGTCGGCGGTCTCGCCCGACTGCGTGATCCCGATGACGACGTCGCCGGGCCCGACCACCGGGTTGGAGTAGCGGTACTCCGAGGCGATGTCGACGGCGACCGGCATGCGCGCCCACTCGGTCATCGCGTACCGGCCGATGAGGCCCGCGTGGTACGAGGTGCCGCAGGCGACGATGACGATCCGCTTGGCGTTGCGCAGGATGTCCTCGTCGAACTCGCCGCCGAAGTCGACGCCGGTCTCGCGGACGGTCCGGTCGGCGATCGTCTCGGCGATCGCGTCGGGCTGCTCGTGGATCTCCTTGAGCATGAACGTCTCGAAGCCGCCCTTCTGAGCGGTCTCCTGGTCCCAGTCGAGCTGCGTCTCCTCGCGCTCGACGGGCGTGCCGTCCGGGAGCATGAACGTGGTCGAGTCGGGACGGATCGCGACGAGCTCGCCGTTCTCGACGAACTGGACACGGTTCGTGTGCTCGAGGAACGCGGGGACCGCCGACGCGAGGAAGCGCTCGCCGTCGCCGACGCCCACGATGAGCGGGCACTCCAGGCGCGCGCCGACGAGCAGCTCGGGCTCGTCCTTGTGCATCGCGACGAAGGAGAAGTGGCCCTCGAGGTCGTTGTAGGCCAGGCGGACGGCCTCGACGAGGTCGCCGGTGGCGAGATGGTGCGCGATGAGGTGGGCGATGACCTCGGCGTCGGTCTCGCTCGTGAACTCGGCGCCCATGTCCTGGAGGCGGTTCTTCAGCGCGAGGTAGTTCTCGACGATGCCGTTGACGACGACGTGGACGGAGTCGGCGGTGTCGAAGTGCGGGTGCGCGTTCTCCTCGTTGACGCGGCCGTGCGTGGCCCAGCGGGTGTGGCCGATGCCGGTCGTCGCGGGGCGCTCGATCGTGGCGACCGCGGGCTGGCGCTCCTCGACGGCGTCGACCAGGTTCTGGAGCTTGCCGACGGCTCGCACCGACCGGATGTCCCCGTCGGAGAGCACGCTGACGCCCGCGCTGTCGTAGCCGCGGTACTCGAGCTGCTGCAGGCCATGCAACAGGAGGTTCTGAACCGGCCGCTGGCCGACGTATCCGACGATGCCGCACATACGGGCCTTTCTTCCCCAACAAGACAGGGCGCAGCAGCGCCCTGGACAAGCGTTCGAGGATAGCGGCGGGGGTCCTTCCGGCTAGACGGCCTCGACGACCGATGCGATCCGCGCGCAGACGGCGTCGGCCTCGTCCTGCGAGGGGGCCTCGGCCATCACGCGGACGAGCTGCTCGGTGCCGCTGGGGCGCACGAGCACGCGACCGCGGCCCTCCAGGCCAGCGGACTCGCGCTCGACGACGTCGGTCAGCTCGGGGCTGTCCATGGCGGCGTCGCGGTCCTCGACGCGGACGTTGACGAGGCGCTGCGGGAGCTTGTCCATCGCGGTGCGCTCGGCGAGGTCGCCGCCGGCGAGGGCCTCGAGCGTCAGCAGCGCGGCCGCGATCCCGTCGCCGGACGGCACGAAGTCCATGTCGATGAGGTGGCCGGACTGCTCGCCGCCGAGCGCCCAGCCGAGCCGGCGCAGCGCCTCGAGCACGTAGCGGTCGCCGACCTTCGTCGTCTCGACGCTGACGCCGGCCTGCTCCATGGCGACATGGAAGCCGTAGTTCGTCATCACCGTGACCGCGACGCCCTCGACCTTGCGGTGCAGCGCGGCGAGCGCGAGCAGCTCGTCGCCGTCGACGACGGCGCCCGTCCGGTCGACGGCGAGCACGCGGTCGCCGTCGCCGTCGAACGCGAAGCCGACGGCGTGGCCGTCGACGAGCTCGGCCAGCGCGTCGGCGTGGGTCGAGCCGACGCCGTCGTTGATGTTCCGGCCGTCGGGCTCGTCGGCGATGACGGTGACCGACGCGCCGAGGCGGCGGAAGATCTCGGGCGCCACCTGGTGCGTGGCGCCGTTCGCGCAGTCGAGCAGCACGCGAACGCCGGAGAGCGACAGAGCTGCGAACCGCGACTCGAGGCCCCGCAGGTAGTCGGCGCTCGTCCCGTGCAGCACGCGGACCCGGCCGATGGCGCCCGCGACCGGAGCACCTTCCTCACCGAGCCGTTGTTCGATCGACAGCTCGACGTCGTCGGACAGCTTGAAGCCATCCCCACCGAAGAACTTGATGCCGTTGTCGCGGTACGGGTTGTGCGAGGCGCTGATGACGACGCCCAGGTCGAACCCGTACTGCGCGATCAGCAGCGGCACGGCGGGCGTCGGCAGGACGCCGCCGAGCAGGACCTCCCCCCCGGCGGCGGCGACGCCGGCGCCGAGGGCGGCCTCGAGCATCTCGCCCGACTCGCGCGTGTCGCGCACGACGAGCACGCGCGGCTTCTCCCCGGCGACGACCTGCGTCGCCGCCTTGCCCAGCCCGAGCGCGAGCTCGGCCGTCAGCACCTCGCCGGCGACGCCCCTGACGCCGTCGGTGCCGAACAGACGGCGAGCCATCGCGCGACGAGCGACTAGCGCTTGGAGAACTGCGGCTTCTTGCGGGCCTTCTTGAGGCCGGCCTTCTTGCGCTCCTTCGCGCGTGCGTCACGCGTGAGGAAGCCGCGGCGCTTGAGCTCGCCACGAAGGTTCGGATCGGCCTCGAGCAGCGCGCGCGAGACGCCGTGGCGCAGCGCGCCGGCCTGCGCCGAGACGCCGCCGCCGAGCATGTTCGCGATGACGTCCATGCGCTCTTCGTAGCCGACCGCCTCGAGCGGCTGGCGGATGTTGCGCCGGAGCGTGGCCCGCGGGAAGTACTCGTCGAGCGTCTTGCCGTTGATCGTGTAGGCGCCCGTGCCCGGCTTGAGCGTGACGCGCGCGATCGCGGTCTTGCGCTTGCCGGTGGCCTTGTAGGTCGCGCCGGCGGCCAGGTCGATCGAGACGGCGGCGATCGGCTCGGCGATCGTGTCCTCGTCGGCGGCGGCGAGCTGCTCGTCGGCGGCGTCGGACAGGTCGCCCTCGTCGCCGTACGGCGAGAGGCCCGACTTGTCGTCGCCGTCCATGACGATGTCGACCTCGAGGTCCATGCCCGGGATCGCCGGCTTCTCGCGCGGCGCGACGGGCTCGTCGTCGTCCTCGTCCTCCTCGACGTCGGTCTCGGCGACCGGCGTCGCGGCGGGCTGGTCGGCGGACTGCTCGGCAGGCTCGGGAGAGACCTCGGACGCGGGCGCGCCGACGGACTCGGCGACGTCGGGATCGACCGCCTCGACCTCGGGCGGGGTCTCGGACGTGGCCTCGGTGGGCGGCGCCGTCTCGGCTGGAGCGGCGGCCTGCTCCTCGTTCTCGTCGGGCGTGGGCGTCTCGTCGGCCATCTAGGCGTCGATCTCCATCGGTTGCGGCTTCTGCGCCTGGTGCGGGTGCTCGGGCCCCACGTAGACCTTGAGCTTGGTGATCTGCTTCCGGGCGAGGCGGTTGCGGGGCATCATCCCCTTGACGGCGATCCGGATGATCTCCTCCGGGCGCTTGGTCATCATCTCCTCGAAGGTGCGGACCTTGAGGCCACCCGGGTAGCCGGAGTGGCGGTAGTACTTCTTGTCGGTCCGCTTGTCGCCGGTCACGACGATCTTCTCGGCGTTGATCACCACGACGAAGTCGCCCGTGTCGATGTGGGGCGTGTACTCCGGCTTGCGCTTGCCGCGCAAGGCGTCAGCGATCTGGGTGGCGAGTCGACCGAGCGTCTGCCCGGTCGCGTCGACGACGAGCCAGTTGCGCTCGCGGTCGGTGGGCTTGGCGACGTAGGTCTTCATGGCGTGGCTTTCTGAGCGCGCGTAACCCTGCGGGGTTCTGAGGGGCGGACACGCCCCCCTACGCGAGTGCGACAGCATAGAACGTTGCGTGCGGAGGGCCTTGAACGCCGCCGTGGAAACCCTCTGGCGAGGCGGCGAGGAGCCGCCGGACCCCTATGTATTGTCCAGCGCCATCGCCGAGTTCGCGTGCTCGCACGCGGAGCGGGGGAACCGATGGACGCCGTCAGGCGTCCGTGGGGCGAGTCCGGGCCTGCTGGCCCGGTAGCGCGCTGTGTGTGCGCGCGAGCCCGACAGCTAACCCCGTAGGCGGTTCCACCAACCGATGAGGAACCTCCGGGCATATGCCGCGGCGTGCGCCGCCGC
>CADCVT010000187.1 GCA_902806215.1 uncultured Solirubrobacteraceae bacterium
ATGGAGCAGAAGCTCGAGGCGCTCATGGCGCAGAGCGAATCCACCGAGCTGGAGGAGTTCCTCGACGAGGACGACATCCCGGACGAGATCCACCTGCGCGTCCCGGAGGGAACCGCTCCGCGTCGCATCTCGCTGGACCTCGTGGTCATGGGCGGCAGCCGTCCGCGCCGCAACCTCGTGCTCGACCTCAACCTCATGGGCGGCAGCCGGCCGAGGGGTCCGCGTCGGGAAGAGACGCCGGAGGCCTGAGCGCTCCGCACTTGTCAGCCGACACCGAGGCCGTTCCGCTCGTCCCGCAGCCGTCGGAGCACCTCGCGACGGCGGCTCAGACCGTCGCGACGCCCGCGCTCATCTACGACCTCGACGCCGTCGACGAGATCGTGCGGCGTCTCGCGCTCGACGTCTCGCTCGTCCCGCGCGCACGGTTGAACGTCGCGCTGAAGGCATGCCACACGCCCGCCGTCCTGCAACGGCTCGCGGGCCTGGGCCTGGGGTGCGACGTGGCGAGCGTCGGGGAGCTGGCGCTGGCGTCCGCAGCGGGCTTCGACGAGATCTCGGCCACGGGGCCGGCGTTCTCGGTCGATGATCTGCGGGCGTTCCGCGACGCGGGGATCGTCCCAGACGTCGACTCCATGTCCCAGCTGCGCACGTACGGCGACGCGTTCCCCGGCGCGTCCGTCGGGCTGCGCCTGCGCATCGCCGCGCCGGAGGCCTTGCAGACGCGGGCGTCGTTCTGGGAGGACAGCCGATTCGGGTTCGAGCGCCTGTCGAGAGAGCTGCTCGGGGAGCTGGCGCGTCACCGGCTCGAGGTGACGCGCCTGCACGTGCACACCGGCCAGACGACGCCGGCCGCACTGCGGTTCAAGCTCGACTACCTGCTCGCGATCGCAGACGTCCTGCCCGCCGTGACCACGATCGACCTGGGCGGGGGCTTCTTCCATCTGTACGTCAACCGTGCTGCGGCGCGTGCGGCCCTGAGCGACGTGGCGGCCCGGGTCGAGGACTGGAGCAGTGCGACCGGGCGACCGCTCGATCTTCGGTTCGAGCCCGGAGCGGCGGTGCTGGCGACGTCGGGCTACCTCGTGTGCACGGTCCGGGCGGTCGAGCGCCACGCGATGTTCGGCCGGCTCGTCACCATCGACGCCTCGGCATGGAACCTCGCGCCATGGCACCGGCCGCAGGTCGTCGTGCTCGGCGGCGGTGAGGAGACCGAGCAGGCGGTGCTCGCCGGCAACACGCTGTACGAGGGAGACCTGTTCGGCCGGACGCACGGCGATCCGGTCGAGCTGGAGTTCGCCACCTGCGCCGTGGGCGACCGGGTGCTGGTGACGAACGCCGGCGCCTACACGATGACCAACGCCCGCCGCTTCAACCGGATCGAGCCGCCGCCCGAGTACGGTCTCGCCGCCGGCGTCCTCGAGCGCCTCGAGGCTGCCGCCTGATGGGCTCCTCGGCCGCCCTCCCACTCCGCAGCCGGCGGGCTCGCGAGAGCGACCTCACGTTCCTGGCGAACCGCTTCGCTCTGAGCTACAACGACCCCACCGACGGGCTCGGCTACCCGAGGTTCGAGGACGTGACCGAGCTGCGCGCCGAGCTCCAGCTCTACGGTCAGGCGCTGGCCGACGCGTTCGTCGTCATCTCGGCCGGCGAGCGCCACGCGGGAGTCGTCGGCGTCCTGGGTGAGCCCGGCGACGACGTCGGCTACCTGGCCGGTCCGCTGACGGACCCGCCCGGCCAGCCCATCGCCGTGCGCTTCGCGCTGCGCGAGGGCATATCCCTCGGCCGGGACCGGCGCCACGAGCGGCTCATCGCGTCGGTGCAGGACGAGAACGTGAGGCTGACGGCGGCACTGAAGGGCTCGGGGTGGATCCGGCGTTCCTCGAGCCTCGAGATGGAGTGCGACCTGACGACGGCCCAGCCCCCCGTCCCGCCTCCTGGGGTAGAGGTCGCGCGGGTGACGGGCGCCGAGTCCGGCGACGCCTTCCTTGAGGCCGCGCGGCTGCTCGGCGAGGAGGAGCGCTGGGAGGGGCCGACGGCCGAGCACCTCGCCGAGCTTCTCGACGAGGACTACCGGTGCGACGTCGTCGTCGTGGGCGGCGCCGTCGTCGGCGCCGCGGTATGGATCAAGCTCCCCGGTACGTCGTTCGGGCGTCTCGACTACCTCGCCGTAGCGGATGCCGCACGGCGGCAGCGCGCCGGCAGCGCTCTCGTGTCGACCGTGCTGCGATCGCTGCGCGACGAGGGCACCGAGACCGTGTACCTGAGCGTCGATCCCGCGAACGCCCCGGCCCGTGCGCTCTACCGGCAGCACACCTTCAGGGAGACCATCGCGTCGACCACGTACCGATATTCGCTGCGGTGACGGCCGAGCTGCTCGCGCTGGACCGTCAGATCGTGCTCACCGAGCGCGACGGACAGCAGGTGCTGTGGCACCTGTCGAAGGGCTGGGAGGCACCGGCCGGGAGGCTCGTGGCCGAGGTCGTCGCCGCGTTCGCCGTTCCGCGCACGCGTACGAGCGCGGAGGCTGCCATCGCGGCGCGCGTCCCCGCCCTGCCGAGCACGGCCGTCGCCGAGGTCGTCGACGAGTTGCGCGAGCTGGGCGTCCTCGCGCCGCACGAGCCGCAGGGGATCCGCACGCCCACCGGGCGCGGGGGCCTCTTCGGCGCGCCGGTGCTCACGGTCCAGGAGGCGCTTGCGGGCGACGTGTGCGACGTCGCGGTGGTCGGGATGCCGTACGACGTCGGCGTGACGAACATCGGCGGGACCCGGCTCGCGCCCGAGTTCCTACGACGGACCAGCGGGGCGGTCATGCAGCCGTCAGCATCGGCCGGCGGGGTCTGGGACCCGGTGTCCGACCGCGTGCTGCTCGAAGGAGTCCGCATCGCCGATCTCGGTGACGTGCAGGCGGTCGTCTTCACCCGGAACGGCAGGGAGGTCGACGCGCTGCAGGACCTCGTCGCGGCCCTCGCAGCCGGAGGACGCCTGCCGGTCGTGCTCGGCGGAGATCACTCGATCACCCTGCCGGTCGTGCGCGCGCTCGCCGGCGCGCATCCCCGGCTCGGCGTCCTGCAGATCGACGCGCACAGCGACCTGCCCGAGACGCTGCCCGACGGCGACTGGCGCGAGCACTGCCACCACGGCAACTTCATGGGCTGGGTCGTCTTCGACGAACGGGTCGAGGTCGTCGTGCGCCTCGGCCTCCGGCAGCTCGAGGCCGCGAGGCCGGCCGGCCACCCCAAGCTCCGCACGTGGCCGGGCCGCAGCGCCGTCGAGGCGGGAGCGGAGGCCGTGCTCGCCGATCTGCCCTACGATCTCGCCTGGCACGTCACGCTTGACGTCGACGCCCTCGACCCGTCGATCATCCGGTCGACCGGCACGCCCGTCGCGGGCGGATTCGCGCCGGCAGAGCTCGCGACGCTCCTGCAGGGGCTCTGTCGGCGGCGGCACGTCGTCGGCATCGACGTGGTCGAGCTGATTCCCAGCGCAGACCGAGTGGAGGGGAACATCGTCTGCGACCTGCTCGCCCGCGTCATGGACGCCGCAACCGGAGCACGCGGGCGCTGAGGCGGATGGCGCCACCGGCCGCGTCATCTCCCGACTGGCGAGCGCTCGCGCTCGAGGTCGACCCGCCCGCGATCATCTACGACGCGTCGGCGCTCGAGGCGGCGGTGGAGGAGCTCCACGCGGATCTCACCGTCGTCCCGGGCGCCGAGCTGGCGTTCGCCGTCAAGGCCAACCGGTCGCCCGGCGTGCTGCGGACACTCGCCCGAGCCGGCGTCGGCGCAGACGTCGCGTCGGTGCCCGAGCTGCGTGCCGCGCAGGCGGCGGGGATGCGCCCGATCCACGCGACCGCTCCCGCGTTCGGCGCCGTCGACCTCAAGGACCTCGTCGCGGCCGGGGCTCGTCCGGACCTCGACGGGATGACGCAGCTACGCACCTGGAGCACGGCATTCCCGGACGATCGTCAGATCGGGCTGCGTATCCGGGCCCCGGTCCCGCCCGTCGAGCGTGAGCACGACGGCGGTCGGCGCTGGAGCCGCTTCGGCGTCGACGTGGCCGACCCCGCGCTGCACGAGGCGTTGGCGGAGCTCGGACTCGAGGTCGTCCAGCTCCACATCCACGCCGGTGAGATGGCGAACCCGGAGCGCGTCGCGCTGATCGGCGAGGTGCTCGAGGCGGCGACGCAGCTCTTCCCGGGGACCATGTTGCTGAACGTCGGAGGCGGACTCGCCGCCCTCTACGGCGACGACGAGCGAGTGGGATCGGCCTGGACGGCGCTCGGCGCCTCGGTGGCGCGGATCGGTGCTCAGCTCGGTCGGGCGCCACGGGTCGTCGTCGAGCCCGGCATGCTGGTCGCCGCGATGGCCGGCGTGCTCGTGACCGAGGTGCGAGCGGTCGAGACGCCGCGCGGCGCGGAGGCCGCCACGGTCACTGTCGACGCGTCTGCATGGGCGCTCATGCCCTGGTCGGTCGCGAGGGTCCTCGACGCGGTTCCCGAGCGTTCGGAAGCGCCGTCACTCGTCGATGTCGCCGGGTCCTCCTGCTACGAGCGCGACTGGCTCGTCATCGGCGCGCGCTGCCCCCTGCCGCGGCCCGGCGACCGGCTCGTGATCAGCGCCGCGGGCGCCTACGTGACGAGCATGGCGCGCAACGTCCATGGCGTCCCGCTGCCCGACGAGTGGATCCTCGACGGCGGCCGGCTCGAGCGGGCCACGTTCACGTGACCGGAGGCTGTGCGACCGAATGCGAGCGGCTCGCGGCGCTCGGCGAGACCCTCGACGACCTCCCAGCCGCCCGCAACTGGCGCGCATCGGTCCAGGCGCTGTCACAGGCACCCGACGTCGAGACGCTGTCGGGCGAGCGCCGGCTCGACGTCCTCACGGCTGAGCTCCGGCGCCTGTTCCTCGGCGACGCGCACCGTCGGGCGGATCCCTTCATGAAGTCACCGCCCCACGACGGGGCTCCGATCGGGCTTGGCGACCACACCGTGGACTTCACGTACGAGCGCAACCTGTCGCCACATCCGCTGGAGGCGAGACTGGCCTCGTACCGCCCGGCGCCGGACGGATGGACCGGAGCCCACGTCGCTTTCCGCAGCGGCATGGCTGCGCTGGCCTGCTGGCTGCAGTGCCGCGCGAGGATGGTCACACCGACCTCCGGCCAGCCGCTGCGCCTCGGGATGCGGGGCGGCTACTTCGAGACCCGCGTGCTGCTCGAGCTGCTGCGCGGGACGGGACTCGTCCCGGAGATCCTGGAGAGCGCCGAGGAGCTCGAGCGGGCGGTCCTTGACAGCGCGGTCGACGACGTCCTCGTCGAACCGGTCATCTACGACTGGGAGCTCGAGACGCTCGACCTCGCGGCGCTGGTCGCCGCTTGGCGCGGCGCGCGGGTCGCGCCGCGGGCGCTCGTGATCGACACGACGCTCGTCGGGCGGTCGTTCCCGGTCGACCAGATGCTGGCTCGCCTGCGCGGTCGGCCGCCGGAGGTCGTCGTCGTCGTGCATTCCGGTCTCAAGCTCGACCAGCAGGGCCTCGAGCTGGCGAACGTCGGGCTGCTGTCCGTCTACACCCCTCGTGACGCGCCGCCGGCGTCCGCGGACGAGATCGGCGACCTCCTACGGAAGATGCGGACGATCCTCGGCGTCTCGCTCAGCCTGGACGAGCTCGTGGCTCTCGACGCGCCGTTCGTCCTCGATCCAGCGGCGACCGAGGCCTACCAGCACGACGTGTTCCGCAACAACGCGCTCCTGGCGCACGCGCTCACACAGTGCGTCGGCGGCATCTTCGCGAAGGTCGCCCACCCCAGCCTCGGTGGCGACGCGGCGCGGCCCTGGGCGCGAGCGCCCTTCGTCATCGCTCATCTCGCCGAGGACGACCTGCGGGCGCACGGCCTCCTGCTCGCGGTCCTCGCGCTCGAGGCGGCCGACCGCGACGTGCCGCTCGTGATGGGCTCGAGCTTCGGCTTCCGCCACAACCGTGCCGAGACGATCATCCCGAGGCTCACGCAGGGCCGAGGCCTCTTCAAGATCGCGATGGGCGCCCGCTCGGGTCCGGCGCGAGCGGCGACGATCCGGATGATCGCCAACCTCGCGCAGCTGTCGGACGTCGATGCGCTGCGCCGGGCCTATCCACACGCGGTCCCCGTCACGTTCCCTGAGGCGACGGCCTGACGTGCCGCCGCAGGACGGCGGCGAAGCCGGCTACGGCATGTGCGGGCGGACCGCCGCTTCGAGCGCCGGGTCGAGCACCTTCATCGGCGCCACGCCGATCGACTGCGTGTAGAGCGGCGGCAGCGCTGCCGCCAGCTCCGCGACCTGCGCCTCGGTGGCCGCGCCGGGCAGCGTCACGTACTGGAAGCTCGACGGGAACGGCTGTGGGGCGGGGCCCTCGATCGACGACCCGTACGCGCCGAACGTCATCACCCCCTGGGCGGACTCCGGATCCGGGGCGACGAGATGCACGAACGTGCAGTACTTGACGTGCGTCAGGTACTGGGTGGCCTCGTCGCGCATGGCGGGATCGCTCATCAGCGTCCAGCGCATCTGGGCGTAGTTCCGCGTCGCCAGGAGGAACGCGGTCCGAATCGGCGACTGTCCCTCCTGGCCGCCGGTGCACGTCAGCAGGTTGCCGAACGGGTCGAGGAGCGCGACGGCGTTGAGCTCTCCGCCGGCGGCATGGGCCGCCTTCGCCGTCGCAAGCAGCGGCTCGGCGAGCTCGGCGCCCGGGAAGCGCCACGATGCGCTCCGGACCGTGAGCGTGTCCGCGTACAGGTCCGTCAGTGCCTTGCGGACCGGCGAGCCGGCCGGAAGGCCGGCCGGGTCTTGGAGCTTGGACGGGTCGAGCGTCGGCGTGTTCGAGGCCTTGCGGATCGCCTCGACCCCGCTCGAGAAGACGAGCAGGGTGAGCAGGTAGTTGACGGCGCTGATCGTCTCGTCCCCGAACGCGGTGCTCGCGCCGCCGGACGCCGCTCGCGCGCACGGGGCCGCGACCGCGTAGTAGCCGAAGCGCTGCTGCGCCTCGGCGCGGACCGCCGGCGGGAAGGACGGGAAGGTGAACGACGAGTCGTAGTTGATGCCCGCGTAGTCGTCGATCGCCGAGACGCCGACGTTGAAGCCCGCGGTCATGAGCGCGCCCGCGCACATGGCGCACGGGTCGAGCGTCGTGATCACCGTCATCTCGGCGGGCGGCGCGAGGCCGAGCTGGTCCGCGTTGTCGAAGTACCAGTCGACGAGCTGGCGCTCGCCGTGCGCCGTCGGATCGTGCAGGAGGAAGCCGTCCTTGTTGCCGTTCGGCGGCACGAGCACGTTGTTGTGCATCGCCATGACGACGGTGCCGCTGGCGTTGTCGATCAGCGCCCCGCCGACGGCGAACGTGCCCTGCTGGCTGGCCTGGATCGCCTCCCCGGCGACCAGCTCGACTGCGTCGTCTGCCGTCATCGACCACTCCTCGGACTCGCGGGACCGCCGCGACACTACCTGATCGGAGCGGAGCGGCTTAGCTTTTCGCGCGAGTCCCCGCGGCGGCCGCGTCGACGAAGGCCATCTCGGCCATCGCGACGGCGGCGGCGACGCCCGCGTTGAGGCTCTCGATGCCCTCCCGGCCGCCGGGGATGCGGACGAGTGCGTCGCACATCGTGCGCGTGCGCTGGCGCAGTCCCTGACCCTCGTCGCC
>CADCVT010000188.1 GCA_902806215.1 uncultured Solirubrobacteraceae bacterium
CCCGTGGCGCCGGCGACCATCGTCCGCACGAAGCGCTCGTGGCCGGGCACGTCGACCACCGACAGCGCCCGACCACTCGGGAGCTCGAGCGGCGCGTACCCGAGCTCGATCGAGATTCCGCGCTTGCGCTCCTCGGGCAGGCGATCGGTGTCGCGGCCCGTGAGCGCCGCTATCAGCGCGCTCTTGCCGTGGTCGATGTGCCCCGCGGTGCCGAGCGTGAGCGGCGCGGCGCTCACGCGGCGAGCGCGACCGCGACCGCCGCGACGACGGCGTCGACCGCGTCGTCGTCGAGCGTGCGCGGGTCGAGCAGGAGCCGCCCGTCCTGGATGCGGCCGATGACCGGCGGGTCGCCCGCGCGCAGACGCGTGGCGAGCGTCTCGGCGCGGCCGGGCAGCGCCACGACCGGGCCGGGAAGCTCGAGCAGCGGCAGCGCGGGATCTCGATCGAGCTCGGGTACGCGCCGCTCGCCCTGCCGAGCGGGCGCCACCTGTCGGTCGTGGACGTCCCGGGCCACGAGAGGTTCGTGCGGACGATGGTCGCCGGCGCGACCGGCATCGACCTCTTCCTCATGGTCGTCGCGGCCGACGACGGCGTCATGCCGCAGACGCGCGAGCACGCGGCGGTGCTCGCCGCGCTTGGCGTGAGGGACGGGGTCGTGGCGATCACGAAGAGCGACGTGGCCGACCCCGAGGCCGCTGCTCTCGAGGCCGCGGAGCTCTTTCCCAGCGCGTCGGTCGTCAGGTGCTCGTCGAGGACGGGCGAGGGGGTGGCCGACGTGCTCGCTGCCCTTGCCGACGTCGTCGGTCACGTCACGGGCCGGGGCGGCGACGCCGGGAGCCCGCTCCTCCACGTCGACCGCGCCTTCACGATCAAGGGCGCGGGGACCGTCGTCACCGGCACGCTGTGGTCCGGCTCGATCGGGCGCGGCGACGAGCTGACGCTGCTGCCGGCGGGGCGCTCGGTGCGCGTCCGCGGCGTGCAGGTGCACGACGAGGCGGTCGACCGCGCCGGAGCCGGTCAGCGCGTCGCGGTCAACCTCGTCGGCGTCGAGGTCCGCGACGTCGCCCGCGGCGACGTGCTCGCGACGACCGCGCTCGAGCCGGCCTACGTCGTCGACGCGGCGCTCGATCTGCGCGACGCCGAGCACGGCCAACGCGTGCACGTCCACCACGGCACGCGCGAGGCGCCCGCGCGCCTGGCCCAGCTCGGCGGGCGCTTCTGGCAGCTGCGGCTCGAGCAGCCGCTGATCGTCCGCCGCGGCGACCACGTCGTCGTCCGCTCCGTCGCGCCGCCCGACACCCTCGGCGGCGGCGTCGCCCTCGACCCACAGGCGAAGAAGCACGGCCCCTCCCGGGACGCCCTCGCGAGGCTGACCCGCCTCGAGCGAGGAGAGGACGACGTTCCCCCGGTGAAACAGAAGGGGTCAGACCCCCCTGATGATCTTCCCCCGGTGAAACAGAAGGGGTCAGACCCCATCTGTTTCACGGAGGAGCAGATCGCGCTGGAGGAGCGGCTTCGCTCGGCCGGGCACGAGCCTCCGCTCGAGGCCGACCTCGGTGCTGAGGCCGCGCATCTTCCTGTGCTGCTCGAGGCGGGACGCGCCGTGCGCGTCGGCCCGCGCCTGTGGTCGCACCCCGACGCGGTCGCGGAGGTCGCCGGCCGGGTTCGTTCGCTCGTCGAGCGCGAAGGCCCGATCAGGCTCGCCCGGCGGGGCGACGACCTCGGCACGAGCCGCAAGTACGCGCAGGCCTGGCTCGGGCACCTCGACGCCGCCCGCGTGACGCGTCGCCTCCCCGACGAGTCGAGGATCCTGCGGCGCCGGACCGCCTAGAGCGCGCCGCCTGCGGCGGGCGGGGCGGTGGGGTCCTCGCCCTCGTCGCCGAGCTGCTCGCGGGCCAGGTACTCCTCGGCCAGCAGCGGGTTGTCCTTCGCGCGCCCGACGACGGTGAGCAGGTCGCCCATCGACGAGACCTCCTCGACCTGCTCCTTGAGGAACCAGCTCAGGAACTGCTCCGACGTGAAGTCCGAGTCCTGCCGTGCCTGCCCCGCGAGCACGTTGAACTGCTGCGTCACGCGCTGCTCCTGCTCGAGCGCGACGGCCACCGGCTCGACGATGTCGGCGAAGTCCAGGCGCGGCGCCGGGATCGCCGGGAACACCGGCTTGGACCCCGAGTCGAGCAGGTACTGCACGAGCATCATCGCGTGGTTGCGCTCCTCGAGCGCCTGCCGGTAGAAGAAGTCGCGAAGCCGCGGAAGCGTCTCGCTGTCGTAGTGTGTGGCTACGGCCACGTACTGCTGCGAGGCGGCGAACTCGTGCCCGACCTGGGCGTTGAGCAAGTCGGTGAGGGCGGGCGAGAGCACGGGGTTAGGCTACCCTAACTCCCGTGGGGGCCACAGCGAAGAGCGTCAAGCTCAAGAAGAAGTGCTGCAAGTCAGGCCCCCGGTGCAAGCGCTGTCCGGTGGTGTGGAAGCGGCTCGAGAAGCAAGGGATCGACGATCCCACCAAGAAGCAGCTCAAGCAGGCGCGGGTACGTTGACCGCACGCCACAAACAGCGCACCTTCTGAGAATCTGCTCCGTTAGGACGAGGAGCATGGAAAGCACCAGGGTTCCCGTGACAGCCGAGAGGAGGACCAAGCCGGTCCAGCCACCGGTCGATCCCGCTGACCTGCTGTCCGATCGCGACGTGCGCCGCAAGCGCCCGCCGCTCCTCTCCTTCCTGCTGCGCATGGACACGCTGCGCAGCGCCGCGCGGGTCGTCTCGCTGCTCGCCGTCGACCTCTTCGCGGTCTTCACGGCGATCTTCACGGCGCTCGCCCTCAAGGACGCCGTGCTCGGCGACTTCAACGCGAGCGCGATCGCCGATCAGACGCGCGAGATCGTCGCCTTCGTCTCCCTCGTCACCGTCCTGCTCTTCGCCCGCGGCGACCTGTACGCGCGCCGCTCGGTCCGCCCCGGCCTGACCCGGATCGTCGCGTCGCTGTTCCAGGTCACGCTCGTCGCGCTCGGCTTCGCGATCGTCAACGGCGAGGACTTCTCGAGCTACTACATCTTCTACGGGTCGCTGGCGTTCGCCGTGCTCTTCGTCGGTGGGCTGCGGTTCGGCTACGACATGGCGACGGGGCTGATCCTCAAGGCGGCCGGCTACCGTCGCCGCGCGCTGCTCGTCGGCACCGGCGAGCACATCGAGGCGGTCGCCCACGCGATCGCCGGCTCGCAGTCGCCCATCAACGTCGTCGGCTTCATCTCGCTGACGCCGCGCCCCGACAACGGGCTGCGCTCGCTGGGCAAGCTGCCCGACGTCGGCAAGGTCGTCGAGGAGCACCGCGTCGACGAGGTCATCATCGCCGACCCCGCGTTCCCGCAGCAGGAGGCCGTCGAGCTCGTCGACGCCTGCCACCAGCGCGGCGTCCGCGTCCACGTCGCGCCGTCGACGATGGAGATCCTCATGCACCGCGCGGAGTTCGTGGCCGGGCAGTCGGTCCCGCTGTTCGAGCTCAAGCCCCCGGTGTTCGAGGGCGTCGACTACTTCATGAAGCGGACCTTCGACATCGTCGGGGCGACGATCCTGCTGGCGGTCCTCAGCCCGGTCCTGCTCGCGCTCGCGGCCGCGATCAAGCTCTCCTCGCGCGGCCCGATGGTCTACCGCTCGGTACGCCCGGGCATCGGCGGCGCGCCGTTCGCGTGCCTGAAGTTCCGCACGATGCACCGCGACGCCGACCAGGTCCAGGCCGACCTCGAGTCGCTCAACGAGGCCAGCGGCGCGATCTTCAAGATCAAGCACGACCCGCGGCTGACCAAGATCGGCCGGATCCTGCGCCACTACTCGCTCGACGAGCTGCCGCAGCTCATCAACGTGCTGCGCGGCGAGATGTCGCTCGTCGGGCCGCGGCCGCTGCCGCTGCGCGACTACGAGCGCCTCGAGAGCTGGCACAAGAAGCGCTACCTCGTGCTGCCCGGGATCACCGGCCTGTGGCAGGTCTCCGGCCGCAGCGACCTCGACTTCGACGACCTCGTGCGCCTCGACTTCCTGTACCTCGAGCGCTGGTCGCCGTTCCTCGACCTCACGATCCTCATCAAGACGATCCCCGCGGTCATCATGCGCAAGGGCGCCTACTAGCACCGCAACCCCCGTCGGCCGTACGGAGGTTATGCTCCGTGGATGTCCCGGCG
>CADCVT010000189.1 GCA_902806215.1 uncultured Solirubrobacteraceae bacterium
ACGGTGGCCGAGAGGAGCCCGGCGCTGCCTGCGGCGCCCGCGGCACCGGCGGCGGCGGTCGTCGCGGCGGCGGCGCCGCCCGCGCTGGCGGTCGTGCCGAGGTGGGCGAGGAAGACCTTCTTGAGGAGCAGCAGCGGGCCGACCGGCATGACGGCGGCGAGCGCCTTGTTCGTCTCGCGCAGCTGCTTGCGGAACGTGGTGCAGCGGTCGCAGCGGCGCAGGTGCCGGCGGACGGGCGCGCTCGTGCGGCGCAGGCCCTCGGCGACCTCGCCGAGCTCCTCGCGGACCTCCTCGCACGTGAGCTCGCGCGCCTCGCTCATCTCGGCGAGCGACACGCGGGCGCGCACGAGCAGCGACTTGACGCTCGGGACCGTGGTCTCCATCGCCTCGGCGATCTGCTCGTAGGAGAGCGCGTCGATCTCGCGCAGGAGCAGCGCGGTGCGCTGCGTCTCGGGCAGCTCCTGGACGTCCTCGATGAGCGCGCGGAACTCCTCGCGCTCGTGCACCTTCTCGGCCGTCGTCTGACCGCCGTCGGCGATGTGGACGTCCATCGAGTCGACGCCGATCGCGGTGTGCTTGCGCAGGTGGTTCAGCGAGCGGTTGCGCGCGATGCGGTACAGCCACGGGCGCACGTTGATCGCGCGGGTGTCGCCGAGCATCGCGTTGTAGGCGGCGGCGAACACCTCCTGCAGCACGTCCTCGGCGTCCTCGCGGGAGTTGAGCATGTGCCGGCAGAACGCGAGCAGGCGCGACTCGTAACGCGCGACCAGGGCCTCGAAGGCGCTCTGGTTCCCCCTGCGGACAAGGGCCACCAGGCGCTCGTCCGACTGGAGGCGCAAGAGGGGCGTCGGGCCACGGAATCCCGTGGCCCCGGGGTGTCTGAGGGCTGAAGCTTCCACGCGCGTTGTGGGACTGGAACTGCCAAGAGGCGCGGAAGTTGCGGCCTCCGGACGGTCCGGAACGGCTTCTTGCAGGCTAGCGGCGGATCTCGGCCGCGCACCCGGTCCCGGCGACTTCTCACAGTCCTCTCACAGGCACTTACGATTGCTCTCAGGCCCGGGTAGCCCAACTGGCAGAGGCAGCGGCCTTAAACCCCGCAAAGTGTGGGTTCGACTCCCACCCCGGGCATTGTGAGCGATGCGGTTCCAGACGCGGTGACGCTGCGGCGCGCGACCAGCGCGGACGTCGGCCGGGTGACCGAGCTCGTGAACGACGCCTACGGCCACTACGTCGCGCGGATCGGCGGGCCGCCGAGGCCGATGACCGACGACTACGCCGACGTCGTGAGCCGCCTCGACGTCACCGTCGCCGAGCGAGACGGGCGGATCGTCGGACTCGTCGTCCTGGATCCGCGCGACGACGACGGGTTCTGCGTCGACAACGTGGCGGCTGACCCCGCCCATCAGGGCGGTGGGGTGGGACGCGCGTTGCTCGAGCACGCGGAGGCGGCCGCGCGCGACGCCGGCTCCGACGCGATCGTCCTCTACACGCACGAGCGCATGACGGAGAACCGCGCGCTGTACGCCCGCATCGGCTACGTCGAGTACGACCGCCGTCACTACGGCAACGGGGTGGTCGTCCGTCTCCGCAAGGAGCTCGGACCGGCCGCGGACCCGACCTGAGCCGGCCGGGCGGGACTGACATACTCGGCGCCGTGAGCGGACGCATCATCGGGGTCGACGTCGGAGGGACGAAGATCGCCGTCGCGACGCTCACCGGCGAGGAGCTCTCCGAGCCGGTCGTCGAGCCGACCGACGTCAGCGACACCGACGCCTTCCTCGAGCAGCTCGCGCGGATGATCGAGGCCCAGGGCGAGGCCCACGCGGTTGGGATCGCCGTGCCGAGCGTCGTCGACTGGTCCACCGGCACCGCCCGCTTCAGCGTCAACATCCCGCTCGCGGGGGTTCCGCTGCGCGACGTCCTGGGCAAACGCCTCGATGTCCCCGTCTTCGTCGACAACGATGCGACGTGCGCCGCCCTCGCCGAGGCGTGGTCCGAGCCCGACGCCGTCCCGAAGGTGCTCGTGATGTTCACGATCGGCACCGGCGTCGGCGGCGGGATCGTCCTCGACGGGCGGATCTTCCGCGGCGCGACCGGCGCCGCCGCCGAGCTCGGTCACCAGATCGTCGCGGCACAGCTCGCCGGCGGGGCGCCGCCCAAGCCCGAGGAATGGCCGCAGCGCGGATCGCTCGAGGAGCAGGCCGACGGCGACGCCATGTCCGTGCTCGCGCGCGAGCACGGCTTCGAGGACGGCAAGGAGGCGGTGAGCGCGGCGCAGGAGGGCGACCCCAAGGGCGTCGAGGCCGTCCGCGACCTCGGCGAGCGCGTCGGCGTCGGCATCGCGAACGCCATGCACCACCTGGACCCCGACATGGTCGTCATCGGCGGCGGCGTGAGCGCCGCGGGCGACCTCCTGCTGAAGCCGGCAGAGGAAGCAGCGCGCCGCCTGACGCTCACCGGGGTCGGCACGAGATCGCACATCCGGCTTGCCCGCTACGGCAACAACGCCGGCGTGCGCGGCGCGGCCCTTCTGGCCCGCACCGAGGTATCTGAACGCGGAGAGGAGCGCATCAGCGCATGAGCAGTCCAGCCGTCAACGTCAACCGACGTCTTGCAGCCCTGGTCGAGGCGGGGTGCAGCCCCTGGCTCGACCTGCTCAGCCGGTCGCTCGTCGAGTCCGGCGAGCTCCAGCGGATGATCGAGGAGGAGTCGCTTCGCGGCGCCACCTCGAACCCGGCGATCTTCGAGAAGTCGATCCTCGGCTCCGACGACTACGACGACCAGCTCGAGGAGCTCGCGCGCGGCGGTGCCGACGGCCGTGAGACCTACCGCGCGATGGTCGTCCGCGACGTGCAGAACGCCTGCGACGTCTTCCGCCAGGTCTACGACGCCAGCGACAAGCTCGACGGCTACGTCAGCCTCGAGGTCGAGCCCGACCTCGCGCACGACACCGACGAGACCCTGAAGGCCGCCAAGTACTACTGGGAGCGCGTCGACCGCGAGAACCTGATGATCAAGATCCCCGGCACACCCGAGGGCGTGCAGGCGATCGAGGAGGCGATCTACGCGGGGATCAACGTCAACGTCACGCTGCTGTTCGCGGTGGACGCGTACACGCAGATCGCCGAGGCGTACATCCGCGGCATGCAGCGTCGCAAGGACGAGGGCAAGTCGCTCGACGTGCACTCCGTCGCGAGCTTCTTCCTGTCGCGCGTCGACATCGAGGTCGACAAGCGCCTCGGCGACGACGACGAGCTGAAGGGCCTCGCCGGCCTCGCCAACGCCCGCGACGCCTACCAGCGGTTCGTCACGGACCTCAAGCCGAAGATGCAGGCGATCGGCGGCCCGGTCCAGCGCCCGCTCTGGGCCTCGACCGGCGTCAAGGACGACCGGTACCCGGACACGCTGTACGTCGACGGCCTCGTGGCCCCCGACACGGTCAACACGATGCCGCCGGACACGTTCAACGCGTTCGGCGATCACGGCGAGATCACCGGCGAGACCGGAGCGCAGGACCCCAGCGAGGACCTCAAGAGGCTCGAGGACGCCGGCATCGACATGCAGGA
>CADCVT010000190.1 GCA_902806215.1 uncultured Solirubrobacteraceae bacterium
AGCGGATCCGCGATCTCCCACGGCCGGGCATCGCGGCGCTGCTCCGCTCGGCCCGTGTCGCGCCCGCAGCCGCGAGCCTGGAGACGGTCGCGTTCGCGCTCGCACCCCGGCTCAACGCCGTCGGGCGCGTCGGGGACGGGACGCCGGCAGCGCAGCTCCTGCTCGCGGAGACGGACGAGGCCGCCGACACGATCGCTGCGGACGTGGAAGCGGCGAATGGCGTGCGCCGAGAGCTGACGAAGGCGGCACTCGAGGAGGCGCGCGCCCTCGCCGACGTCGCTGCCGAGGAGCCCGCGATCGTCGTCGGCGGGCCGTGGCCGGTCGGCGTCATCGGTCTCGTGGCCGGGCGACTCGCCGAGGAGCGGAACCGACCGGCCATCGTCGTCTCGACCGCGGTGACGCCGTGGCGGGTCTCGGCACGGAGCGCGGCCGGCTTCGACCTCGCGGGCGCGTTTGCGACCTGCTCGGACCTGTTCCGCCGCTTCGGAGGTCACCCGCAGGCGGCAGGCGCGGACCTTCATGCACAGGACCTCGAGTCGCTTCGCTCGCGGATCCTGGCGCTCGCCGAAGCCGCCGGACCGTTCGATCCACGCCCGGAGCTGCGCCTCGACCTCGTGCTCGGCTGCCTCGATCTCGACTACGTGCTCCTCCGGGAGCTGGCTCGGCTCGACCCCGCGGGCCCCGGCAATCCCATCCCGCTGATCGGGGTGGAAGGGCTCGTCGTGACTCGCGTCCGACCGGCCTCAGGAGGACACACGCAGCTCACGCTGAAGAAGGGCCTCGAGGTCCTCGACGGGATCTGCTTCGGGCGGGACGACCTGGTGGGACAGGTCCGCGAGGGCGATCGGATCGACGTCGTGGCGCGGCTGTCGAGCCGCATGTTCGGCGGCTTCGAGTCGCTGCAGCTCGAGGTGCGCGACCTCGCGCCGACCGGCACGCTCGCCGAGGCCCGGCGGGTGTTCGCCGCGGTGGCGCAGGCGACGGACGCACCGAGCGCCGCGGAGGAGACGAGCCGCGCCGACGAGCCGCCCGCCCTCGTCGGTGCCGTCTGACCGCGGCCGTGTCCGGAGGCTATCTCGCGCTGCTCGCGGCACGTGTCGGGGAGACGGGGACGGCGCTCTGCCTCGGCCTCGACCCTGATCCGGCCGCGTTGCCGCACGGCTACCCGCGGACCGTCGACGGCGTCGAGCGCTTCGCGCAGCTGCTCCTCGATGTGGCGGCGCCCCATGCAGCAGCGGTCAAGCCGAACCTGGCGTTCTACGAGGCGTTCGGATCGGCGGGACTGGCGGCGCTGGAGCGGCTGCGCTCGCGTGTCCCGTCCGGTATTCCCGTGATCCTCGACGCGAAGCGGGCCGACATCGGCACGACGGCCGCGCGCCAGGCGGTGGCGCTGTTCGACGCCCTTGGTGCGCACGCCGTGACCGCCAACCCGTACCTCGGTGCGGACGCTCTCGAGCCGCTGCTCGACCGCGCGGACCGCTTCCTGTACGTCCTGTGTCGCACCTCCAATCCGGGCGCAGCGGAGCTGCAGGACCTCGCCGTCGCCACGACGCACGGCGACGCGACGGAACCCTTGTTCCTGCATGTCGCACGGCGGGCCGCAGCGTGGTCGCGACGCGACGCCACCGTGGGGCTCGTGGTGGGCGCCACCGCGCCGGCGGAGCTCGCGCGTGTCCGGGAGGCCGTCCCCGAGCTGCCATTCCTCGTGCCCGGCGTCGGCGCGCAGGGAGGCGAGGAAGGACCGGTGCTCGTCAGTGGACCGGCCGGCTCCGGCCCGTTCAGCGAGCTGCCGGGGGGCGGCCTGCTGGTCAACGTGGGCCGCGCGATCGCGAGCGCCGCGGTCGGTGCCGATGATCCTGCGGCAGCGGTCGCGACCGCCGCAGAGGGGTGGTCGCGGCGACTGCGAGTGCTAGCATGACGGCGTAGCCGTTCCTCATCGGAGGTCCTTCCCGCCTCATGCCCTTCACTCCCGGGCCGGTCGAGCTGATCATCGTCCTCGTCATCGCGCTGCTCGTGCTCGGCCCCGGCAAGCTTCCCGAGGTTGGCGCGTCGCTCGGCAAGACGCTTCGCGAGTTCCGGAACGCGACGTCCGAGGTCAAGGACGCGACGACGATCGACACCCGAGGCACGCTTGTCACGACCCGCGACACAAGAGATGCCAGACCCGTCGAGCGCGACCGGGAGGCCGATCCGAACCCCGCGATCGATGATCCGAGCCTTCTGCCTCCCGCCGGACGCCCGTAGCGCCCGCCCGAACGGGCGCGAGGCATGACGGATATCGAGTACACCGGCGACCTGATCGACGATCGCGGCGAGGGGCCGCGGACCGTGGGGGCTGTCCCGCCCGAGGGCGGCCCGCCGGGCGACAAGGTGATGACGCTCGTCGATCACCTCGCGGAGCTGCGGCGGCGGATCGCGATCTCGATCCTGGCCGTCGTCGCGGCATCGATCCTGGGCTTCATCGTCGCGCCGCAGATCATCGTCCACCTCGCCCGTCCTGTCGGGCGCCCCCTGCAGTTCATCACGCCGGGCGGGGCGTTCTTCGTGCAGCTCAAGATCGCGCTGATCATCGGGATCGCGCTGGCGCTGCCGGTGGTGCTCTACCAGCTCTGGGCGTTCGTGGCGCCTGGGCTCACGCCGCACGAGCGCCGCGTGGCGCGGCCGTGGGTCCCCCTCGTCGTGCTGTTCTTCCTGCTCGGCGTGACCGTCGCGTACTTCGTGTACCCGTTCGCGATCCAGTTCCTGATCGGCTTCGCCATCCCGAACGTCGTCGACCCGAACCTGACCGTCGAGAGCTATTTCGGCTTCCTGGCGATGATGTTCCTGGGCTTCGGCGTCGTGATGCAGTTCCCGATCGCGCTCGTGCTGCTCGCCAAGCTCGGCATCCTCGACG
>CADCVT010000191.1 GCA_902806215.1 uncultured Solirubrobacteraceae bacterium
CCGAGAGGATCCCGCACCACGCGCTCGACTTCGTCTACATCGACGCCCGCCACGACCGGCCCGCCGTCCTCGAGGACCTCGGCCAGTGGTTCGACCGGGTGCGCCCCGGCGGCGTGCTCGCCGGCCATGACTACGTCGACGGGCTGTTCCCCGAGGGCGACTTCGGGGTCCGGTCGGCCGTCGATGAGTTCTTCGCCGCGAAGGGCATCGCGGTCGGCGCGACCCGCGCCGACGTGCCGTGGGTCAGCTGGTACGCGGTCCTGCCGCGATAGCGGCGTAGACCTCGTCGAGCTCGGCGACGTGCCGAGAGAGCGGCTTGAGCAGCTCGGCGCGCCGCGCGACGATCCCGCGGTGCAGGGCGAGCACCTCGTCCGGGTGGTCGACGACGTGCGCCATGCGCTCCGCGAGGCCCTCGCCGTCGCAGCGCTCGTTGAGCCAGCCGGTGACGCCGGGACGCGCGTAGTCCGGGATCCCGCCGATCGCGTTGCCGAGGACCGGGATCCCCTTGGCGAGGAACTCGACGCCGACGTACCCGTAGGCCTCCTCCCAGACCGAAGGGACGATGCCCACGTCGACGTCGTCGAGCAGCTCGTCGAGCTCGGACTGTCCGAACACGCCGCCGAGCTCGACCGATGGCACCGCCTCGAGCTCTGCGCGGTAGCGGTCGTCCACGCCGCCGAGCAGGCGCAGGCGATAGCGGCCGCCGTAGCCGGCGACCTCGAGCCGTCGAACCGCGTCGATGACCACCTCCGCCCCCTTCTGCCGGGACGAGGCGCCGTTCATCGCCGCGAAGAGCACCGGCGCGGGGGCTGCCGCGAGGCTGCGCGGGCTCAGCCGCCCGAGGTGACGCAGCGTGAGGTGCAGCGTGCGGATGCGATCGGCAGGGACCCCGAGCTCCGTGTAGATCTCGGCGACGCGGTGCGACATGGCCAGCAGCGCGTCGACGCGTCCAAGGCGGGCGACGTTCAGGTGCCGGCGGCGGTCGTAGACCTCGGCGGGCGGCGCGATGCCCACCGGCACCGGAGGAGCGGGCGGCGCCTTGCGCTCGCGCGCCACCGCAGGCGCGCCGGGCAGCCGAGCGACACGGGGCGCGACGTGCCGCCAGTAACGCTCCCGCGCAGCAGGATGGCGCTCGCCGAGCTGGACGAGGGCCGCCCCGAGCGTCTGCGTCTCGTGATGGCTCGTGTCGACCGCGCCGTCGCGGCAGCAGACACGGCAGTCGGCGCCGGGCTCGCGGCGATGACAGACCTGGCCGAGGTGGTCGTAGAGCTTGATCGTGGGGCACAGGAGGTAGTAGTCCTGGAGCGTCATGACGACCGGCATCCCACGGTCCTTGGCGATGTCGATCAGTGACGACGGCAGGCCCGCGAGCTCGTGGACGTGGACGAGCTGGGGCCTGACGCGGGCCAGGGTCTGCTCGAAGATCCGCTCCGAACGGGGCTCGCCCAGCTCGATGTCGGGGACGCGCGTCCCCGTGTCGCCACCGTGTGGGACCGGGCAGTTGAGGATCTCGTGGACGCGCACGCCGTCGCGGCGCCACCGGTGCACGCGCGGCCGGCGCAGGAGGGGAACGCGGCGCCCCGCGCAGAAGTAGGAGACGTCGTGCCCGGCCGCCGCCTGCGCGGCCATCAGCTGCTCGGCGTACGCGATCAGGCCGCCGCCACGCCACGGCGTGAACCCCCAACCGACGTGCAGGATCCTCATCTTCGGTCCCGCACGCACACCCGCCACAATCTAGCGATGCCCCTGCCCTCGACTCCGGCCGCGGACCCGCCCGCACCGAGCGAGGCGCCCCACGTCCTCGACGCGCCGGAGGCGGGCGGCCGCGCCATCCGCGGGGCCGTGCTGCGGACGGCCGGGTTCGCGGCCGGGTCGCTGCTCGCGCTGGTCTCCGCCCCCCTGCTCATCCGCTACCTGGGCGTCGTCGACTTCGGGCGCTACACGACGGTCGTGTCGCTCATCGCGCTGGTGGGCGGGCTCACCGAGGCGGGGCTCGGACCGGTCGGCGTACGCGAGTACGCGGTGCTCGAGGGCGCCGCGCGCGACCGCTTCATGCGCAACCTGCTCGGGCTGCGCCTGGCGCTGACGACCGGCGGCGTCGCTGCCGCGACCGCGTTCGCCGTGATCGCAGGCTACGACGACGAGCTGGTCCTGGGAACGGTGGTGGCCGGCGCGGGGCTTCTCGTCCAGGCCTCGGCCTTCACGCTCACCATCCCGCTCGGCGCCGAGCTGCGACTCGGCCGCCAGGTCGCGGCCGAGCTCGTCGGACAGGTCGCCTTCGTGGCGCTCGTGGTCGCGCTCGTCGTCGGCGCCGCGACGCTCGTTCCGTTCCTCGCGGCGCCGATCGTCTCGTACGGGCTGATGCTCGTGGTCACCGCCCGCCTCGTGGCCGGGATGGTGGCGCGACGGCCCGCGTTCGAAGTCCGATCCTGGGGCGGCGTGTTGCGCGACACGCTGCCCGTCGGCCTGGCCATGGCCGTGCACAGCCTCTATCTGCGTGTGGTGATCCTGATCATGTCGATCGTCGCGGCGCCGTTCGCGACCGGCCTCTTCGCGACGTCCTTCCGTGTCACCGAGGTCCTGCTCGTCATCCCGGTGATGCTCGTCGGGACGATGTTCCCGGTCGTCGCGCGGGCCGCGCACACGGACGAGGCGCGGCTCGCCTACGCGAGCGAACGCATCCTGCGGACCTCGCTCGTGGCGGGCGTCCTGCTCGCGGGGGCGACGGCGTTCGGAGCCGGCGTCGCGATCGACATCGTCGCGGGCGACGAAGCGGCCGGAGCCGTGCCGGTCCTGCGCATCCAGTCGGCGATCCTGCTGCTGGCGTTCGTGTCGGCGACGCTCGGCACCGTCCTGCTGTCGCTGCGACACCATCGAGCGCTCGTCGTCTCGAGCGCGATCGCGTTCGCCGTCACGCTCGTCCTCGGCCTGGCGCTCGTCGGGACCTCGGGCGCGCAGGGCGGAGCGATCGCGACGGTCCTCGGCGAGATCTCGCTCGTCGTCGCTCAGTGGGTGGCGCTGCGGCGCGCCGCGCCGGGCATGCGCCTGCCGTTGTCAGGTCTCCCGCGGGTCGTGGCGGCCGGCGGCATCGCCGCGGGTGCCGCCGCGCTGGCCCCGGTACCGGACGCCGCGGCCACGGCGATCTTCGTCGTCGTCTACGTCGGCCTGGCGTTCGCCCTGCGCGCCGTCCCGTCCGAGATCGTGACGGCCCTGCGGCGCCGGCGCTAGCCTCGCGGACCGTGAGCATCGCCGTCTGCGCCGTCGTGCGCGACCCGGGCCCGGACGCGCTTGCCGCCGTCCAGGCCCAGTCGTTCGCCCCTGAGCATCTCGTCAGCCACCGCGGCTCATGGCACGACGCGGTCGCCGAGGCGCCGACGCGCGACGCGGACTGGCTGTGGCTGCTCGAGGGCGACGCCGTGCCCGAGCCCGGTGCACTGGAGGCGCTGGTCGCGCCGCTGCGTGACCCCGCCGGGCTCCCCGCGCCCGCGCTGCTCAGCAGCCGCGTGGCCGCCTCGGGCGGCGGGCCGCACCCGAGCAGCACCCCGTGGATCCCGCTGCTCGACCGCGCCGTCGTCATCGCCGCCGCCCAGCATCGCGTCGCCTCGCTGCGACTCGCCCGCTGGGGGTCCATGCTCGTCCACCGCAACGCGATCGCCGAGCACGGGCCGCCGCTGAGCGACTTCGCGGGCGGTGCGGACGACCTCGAGTGGACCGCAAGGATCCTGCGCGAGGGCCACGGCTACCTCGTTCCGCGCAGCCTCGTCACGCGCCCGGCGGCTCCAGGCGGAACCGTCCTGTCGGCCGATGAGGTCCGCGACCGCGTCCGCATGCTCAGGGGCGAGCGGTGGATCGCGCAGGAGCCGGTCTGGTTCGCGTTCATGCTCGGAGTCGACGCCACCCGGGAGATCCGAGCGGCACCCCGCCCGCGCACGGCGGGACGCCTGGCCCGCGGCGTCGCCGCGGGCCTCGCCTCGATCGCTCGCGGCTAGGACGCAGGCTGCGGCTTGACGCCGTCGCGCAGACCGCGCCACACGGTGGCGACAGGCTCGCGTGCGAAGCGGTTGAGCCGAAGGTAGGCCTGCGTCGTGAAGACGAGCGCCCACACGAGCGAGAGCTTCTCGCGGAGGTTCCAGGCGCCGCCGCGCAGCATGTAGAGCGAGTTGCGCACGTGGAAGTAGAACCGGCCGCCGCTCTCGGTGACCGCCGTGTGCGCCGTCTTCGTACGGTGCTCCACGACGCTCTCGGGGACGAAGAAGCCGACGTCGTCGTCGCGCAGGATGCGCGCGGTGTACTCGATGTCGTCACTCCAGATGAAGTAGTGCTTGAGCGGCAGCCCGAAACGCGTCACCGCGTCGCGGTGGACGAGCAGCGACACGAACGTCGCCATGCGCAGCGGCAGCAGGCCACGGTCGCACGCGTCGATGAAGTGCTCGCCCTCGCGCTTGAAGCTCGGCTCGTTCATCGGGTGCAGCCGGCCGTCACTCCAGATCGCACGGCTGGACAGGAGCAGCGGCCGGGCCAGTCCCGCGAGCTCGGCGGGCGCGGCAAGCAACGCCGCGAGCGCCCCAGGCGTCGGGATCGTGTCGTCGTCCATGAGCCAGATCCACTCGGCACCGCCTGCGTGCGCCTCCTTCATCCCTTCATGGAAGCCGCCCGCGCCGCCCTGGTTCGTCGCCAGGGCCAGCAGGTCGACATCGGGATGTTCGGCACGCACCCAGTCGGCGGTGCCGTCGGTGCTTGCGTTGTCGACGACGAGCACGCGATCGGGCGACCGCTCCTGGGAGTTCAGGGCGTCGAGGCATTGCTCGAGGAGCGCTCGCCGGTTGTACGTGACGACGACGGCACAGATGGATCCGGGCGGCACCGTCGCTATGTTAGGGGACGCCTTCGCGGCCTTCCGCGCAGCTTTCTGCCCGTTCGCGCGTTCCTCCCGTCGTGCCCTCTCGCCCAATGCTCCTACGCTCTCTCATCGTCACCTGATGTCCAATCGCTACGACACCCTGATCGTCGGCTGCGGCTACGCCGGCTCGATCCTCGCCGAGCGCCTCGCGACGCAGTGCGGGCAGCGCGTCCTCATGGTCGACCGCCGCGATCACATCGGCGGGAACGCGTACGACTACTACGACGAGCACGGGGTGCTCGTCCACAAGTACGGTCCGCACATCTTCCACACGAACTCCGACAAGGTCGTCGAGTACCTGTCGCAGTTCACCGAGTGGCGCCCCTACGAGCATCGCGTCGTCGCCAGCGTCGACGGAAAGCACGTCCCGATGCCGATCAACCGCACGACGGTCAACGAGCTCTACGGCCTCGCCCTCGAGACCGACGAGGAGGTCCAGGCCTTCTACGACGAGCGCGCGGAGCCGATGGACTTCATCCGCAACTCCGAGGACGTCGTCGTCGCCAAGGTCGGGCGCGAGCTGTACGAGAAGTTCTTCCGCGGCTACACGCGCAAGCAGTGGGAGCGCGACCCGTCCGAGCTCGACAAGTCGGTCTGCGCACGGATCCCACTGCGCACGAACGACGACGACCGCTACTTCGGCGACGCGTTCCAGCAGATGCCGGCCGACGGCTACACCGCCATCTTCGACCGCATGCTCGATCACCCGAACATCGAGGTGCGCACCTCGACGGAGTTCACGGACGTCGAGGACCAGGTCGAGTACGGCCACCTCGTGTGGACCGGACCGATCGACGAGTTCTTCGGAGAGCGGTTCGGCAAGCTGCCCTACCGCTCGCTCGAGTTCGAGCTGCGCAGCGAGCCGACGCCCGACGGCGGTCTCAAGCTCCCGCGCGCCACCGTCAACGAGCCGAGCTTCGACGTGCCCTACACGCGCACGACGGAGTACCGGCACATGACCGGCCAGCTCGAGCACGACTGGACGACGATGCACGTCGAGTACCCACGGTCCGAAGGCGATCCCTACTACCCGATCCCGAACGAGGAGACGCAGGCGCTCTACAAGCGCTACGCCGCGCTCGCCGCCGAGCGCGACGACGTCACGTTCGTGGGCCGGCTCGCGCGGTACCAGTACCTGAACATGGACCAGGTGGTCGGGCAGGCGCTGGCGACGTTCGAGAAGCTCGTCGCTTCCGGACGCGTAGAGGCCAGCGGCACGCGTGCCTGACCGCGTCGTCGCCGCGGTCGTCACCTACAACCGCGCGGCGCTTCTCTCCGAGACCCTGCGCGCCCTGCTCGCCCAAGAGCACCCCGTCGGCCGCGTCTTCGTCGTCGACAACGCATCGACGGACGGCACGAGCGACCTGCCCGAGCTGCGCGACGACCGTGTCGTCTACGAGCGCCTGGAGCAGAACCTCGGCAGCTCGGGCGGCTTCGCGCGAGCGGTCGACCTCGCGCGCGCGGCCGACGCCGACTGGGTGTGGGTGATGGACGACGACGCCGAGCCCCCGCACGACGCGCTGACGCACCTGCTGGCCGCGCCACCCGCCGCAGATCCGAGCACGGCGGCGCTGTGCCCGGCCGTCGTGTCGCCCGACGGGTCTCTCCAGCTCGGCGCTCGCGGCCACTTCCGCGGCCGGCCCGTCGCGCTCGCCGAGGAGGCCTATGCGGGCGGCTACCCGGAGCTCGGCTTCTCGACGTTCGTCGGCATTCTCGTGCGCAGCGCGGCAGCGCGGGCGACCGACCCCCCGAAGCCCGAGTTCTTCATCTGGGCCGACGACTACGAGTGGTGCCTGCGCCTCCGCCGCATCGGTGCGCTGCGACTCGTCCCCGAGAGCCGCATCGTTCACAAGGACGTCGGTCACGGCGTCGAGACGCGGCGCGCGCGGTTCTTCAACCGCGCGCTCGGCTGGAGCTACGGCGCGACCGCCTACGACGGCTTCTGGCGGAACATCTGCGGTGTGCGCAACTACGTCTGGATCCGCAAGACGTACGAGGGCGAGAGCGCTGCCGGCGCCGCGCTCACCGTCGCCCAGTTCATCGTCAAGGCGCTCATGTACGACGAGAGGCCGCTGCGCCGCGTGCCGTGGATCCTACGCGCGGGGCTCGACGGCCGCCTTGGCGTCTTCCACAACATCAGCCCTGCGGAGTGGCGGGCACGGGTGCAGCGTGGCGAGTGGTGACGTCCACGTCGTAGCGAAGCGCCTCGCGGTTGATGGCGCGCACGACGTCGGCTCCACCCGCCACCTCGCCCCAGCGACCCGGCGGCACGTTGCGGAACAGGCCGCGCCATCCGTCGTAGCCGTACAGGGCGTAGAGGTACATCGTGCGCAGGCGCCGCTCGTCGAACGCGGCGGCACGCCCGAGCTGGAGCAGGACGTAGCTGCATGCCGCCGCCGCACTGACGAACCCGTGCCGGCGTCCGGCGTAGATCACGTTGCGCACCCCGTAGACGCCCTTCCACTGTGTCCTGAACGCGCCGCCGCGCGTGAAGTCCTTCCACAGCGTGCGCAGGTCCGACCCGGTGACCGGGACGGCCTCCTTGTGCGCCACGAGGCTGCCCGGCACGAGGCGCATCGCGCCGTGCGGCCGCAGTCGCGCGCTGTATTCGAGGTCCTCGAAGCGGATGAACGCCTCGCGCAGCGGCGGCCCCATGGCGCGGACCGCGCTCGTGCGGAAGAGCGGGCCGACGAACGACGCGAAGTCGAGCTCGACCTCGGGACGCTCGTACTCGTCGTCGGCGGCGGCCTGGATCGGCGCTCGGATCAGCCGCGGAGTGATCCGGCCGCGGTGCATCGGCAGCAGGCGGCCGTCGGGGTGACGGACGGCGGGGACGAGCGCGGCCACGGCCGGGTCGGCGGCGGACGGCGTCTCGAGCAGACGCTCGAGCGCGTCGTCGGCCGGTTCGCAGTCGTCGTCCATGAGCCACAGCCAGTCCGAGTCGTCGCGCAGCGCCTCCGCGACCCCGAAGTGGAAGCCCTCCGAGCCGCCCCCGTTCCTCGTGAGGCGCAGGAGGTCGGCCGCGACGCCGGACGTCCCGACCGCGTCCGGGGTCCCGTCGGTCGACGCGTTGTCGACGACGAGGATGCGGGCGACCGGTCGCGTCTGCCGCGCGAGCGCGGCGAGGCACTCGAGAAGCAGCTCCTTCCGGTTGTACGTCACGACCACCGCGATCACGCGCATGACCGACGAGGCTAGCTTGTCGCCCCCGCCCCGGGTCGTCGCCGCCATCGTGACCTACAACCGCTGCGAGCTGCTGCTCGAGGCGGTCGACGCGGTTCTGCGTCAGACCCACCCCGTCGACCGGCTGCTCGTGATCGACAACGCGTCGACCGACGGCACGAGCGAGGCCTTCCTCGGCCGTGACGACGTCGAGTACGTGCGCCTCGAGGCGAACCTCGGCGGCGCCGGCGGATTCGCGCGAGCGGTGGAGCTCGCGCGCGACGGGACAAGCGACTGGATCTGGCTCATGGACGACGACGCTGAGCCGGTGCCCGACTCGCTCGAGCGGCTGCTCGCCGCGGCCGCGGCCGCCGACGCGTCGACCGCGGCACTCTGCTCGACGGTCCAGTACGCCAGCGGCGGGATCGACGCCAACCAGCGTGGGCACTTCCGGCGCCGCCTGCGCCCGCTGAGCCAGGCGGAGTACCGCGACGGCCATCACCCCGCGATCGGGTTCCTGTCGTTCGTCGGATCGCTCGTGCGCACCGACGTCGCGCGGAGCGAAGCCCTCCCGCGCGCCGACTTCTTCGTCTGGGGCGATGACGTCGAGTACTCGTTCCGGCTGCGCCGCCACGGCGAGATCCGGCTCGTGCCCGAGAGCGTGATCCTCCACAAACGCGAGACCCACGCGTACGCGACGCCGAGAAGCCGCGTGGTCAACCGACTGCTGCCGGTGACGCTGCACCCGACGCCGATCGAACGGTTCTGGATGAACCTGTGCGGGCTGCGCAACTACCTGTGGACGAAGCGCGTGTACGAGCGCCAGTCGGCGCTCTCGGCGGTCGGCACGACCGCGCAGTTCGTCGCCAAGCACGTGCTGATCGACGACCACCCGCTCGCGCGGATCCGCTGGATCGTTCGGTTCGCGCGCGACGGCCGGGCCGGGCGCTTCGTGAACATCGCACCGAGCGAGTGGGTCCGAATGGTCCGCGAGGGGCTGGTATGAGCGGCGCGCGGCGCGCGACGCGGGGCTCGGTGCGGGCGAGCCTCCGCACCAGGATCGGCGGCCGGCGCCCCCCGGCGCCGCTCGTCGTCCTGCTGCTGGTGGTGGCCGTGGGCGGGCTGGCGTGGGCGATCGTGACGCCGCCGCTGGAGGGGCCTGACGAGGACTCCCACTTCGCCTACGTCCAGCGCCTGGTCGAGTCGCGTGAGCTGCCGCAGAAGGTCACCCCGGGCGCGCCGGGCTACTCGAGCGAGATCTACTCCGCGCAGGACTGGGGCCTGTTCCTGCAGCTGCCACTCAATCCGTCGGTGCGCCCGTCGTTCACGGAGTCCGAGCGCAAGGCGTACGCCGACGCGATCGCCGCGAAGGAGAACCCCCGCTCGGACGCAGGCGGCTTCCAGGCCGCCGCGAACAACCCGCCGCTGTACTACCTCTACGAGGCCGTCCCGTACGCGCTCGGCTACCCCGGCGACATGTTCACCCGCCTGCAGCTCATGCGGCTCGCCGGGATCCCTCTGCTCCTGATCATCGTGACGATGACGTGGCTGCTGTGTGCGGAGCTGCTGCCGCGGCCGGTCTGGGCGCGGGCGCTGGCCGCCGGCGTCGTGGCGGTGCACCCGGTGCTCACGTTCATGGGCGGCGTCGTCAACCCGGACATCGGGCTCGCCGCGATCTGGAGCACGTTCCTGTTCGTCGCCGCGCGGATGGTGAAGCGCGGACCGACCCTGCGCCGCGCGCTGGCGCTCGGCGCGCTCTGCGCGGCCTCGGCGCTGCTGCAGCCACGCGGCGCGACCCTGGGGCTCCCGGGCGCGGTGACGCTGGTGCTCGCCCTGCTCCGTCACCGGCCTCCGCGTGCCGTCGCGCTCCGCACGGCGGCCGCCACGCTCGGCCTTCCGCTCGCGGGGATCCTCCTCTACATCTTCGTCGTGATCGTCTACGGAGGATCAGCGACGTCGGGGCAGCTCTCGGGCACGGTCGCCGCCGGGTTCAACCCGGGTCAGTTCATCTCGTACGTCTGGCAGTTCTACTTCCCGAAGCTCGAGTTCATGCAGCCGATGCTCGGGCCGCCGCGGGGCTTTCGCTACGTGTACGTCGAGTCGTTCTTCGGGGTCTTCGGTTCGCTCGACGTCTTCTTTCCGCTGTGGGTGTACGACAACCTGCACCGTCTGGCCCTGTACGGCCTCGTCGCGTTGATCGTCTGCTGCATCATGCGCGGCGAGGAGCTGCGGCGGCGGTGGGCCGAGGGCGTCGCCCTGGCGGTCACCGCCGCGACGCTCATCGCGACGATGCACTACGGCGCGTACCGAGGGCTGCTCGGCAACGGCGCGGTCGACCCGATCCTCGTCGGCCGCTACCTGCTCCCGCTCCTGCCGCTGTTCGGGCTTGCCGTCGCGTTCGTCTGCACGACCCTGCCGGGTCGTTGGGGACGACACCTCGGTACGTCCCTCTTGACGGTCGGCATCCTGCTCGAGGTCTGGGGTCTGGGGCTCGGCGTCCAGCGGTGGTATGCGTAGGCGCGCCGTCGAGATCCTCGTGGTGGGCGCGCTCCTCGTCCTCGCCGGCTACGCGTACTGGATCGTGCCCTTCGCGACGGAGAGGACGCCCCGTCTCGTCTCGACGCCCTCGCCGTTCGCCCGCTATGCGCCTGAGCCGGTTGTCGTGCCCGCCGACGGCCGCGCCTGCCTCGACCGTGTCGGGCTGTCGCCGCGCATCGGCGCCGCCGTCGTCCGCCTGGCCGACCCGAAGTCCGTCGAACCGGTCGCGCTCGAGGTCGAGCTGCGCGCCCGCGGGTACGTGGCGCGGGGCGAGACGCGCGGTCGTCCCCGCACGGGCGGCGAGATCATCGTCGACGTCCGCGGGCCGCGCGAGGACGCGCTCGGGGTGGCATGCATCGTCAACCGCGCGGAGGACGATGTGACGTTGAGCGCGACGAGCGATCCCCGGATCCAGACGCGCTCGCAGTCAAGCGTCAACGGCAATCCGGTCGGCCCCGACGTGGGGTTGATCTTCCTCGAGCCGAAGCCCGAGAGCCTCGCGAGCCTCGCCGGCGTGATCGCCGACCGGGTGACGGTGTGGAAGCCGGGGATCGTCGGCCCGTGGCTCGTGTGGATCCTGCTCGTCGTCGTCGCGATCGGCGTCCCGGCCGGGGCCCTCTGGGCGTACGCGCAGGGCGACGACGACGGCCGAGACTGAGCTAGGCTGGATCGCATGGACCGTGTCCAGGTCGTCTCGATCCTCCTCACCGCCGGCATCTTCGGCCTGGTCTTCGAGCTGGTCCGCCGACGGCGGCTCATGGAGCGCTACGCGCTGCTGTGGCTCCTCAGCACGGCGACCATGCTCGCCCTCGCCGTATGGCGCGATCTGCTCGAGCTGTTCTCCTCTGCGGTGGGCATCGCGTACGCGCCCTCCGCGTTGTTCGCGGTCGCGTTCGGGGTCGTCCTCGTTCTCCTCTTGCACTTCTCGCTCGTCATCTCGCGGCTGGCCGATCAGAACAAGGTCCTCGCCCAGCGCGTCGGCATCCTGCAGCAGCGGATCGACGAGGTGGAGATCGCGCGCCAGGTCGACGCCATCGACGCGGGCTCGCCCGCTCCGACGACGCGCTCCTAGCAGAGCCGGACGTCGACGGCCCGCAGGACGCCCGCGCTGCGGCGGGTCGGGTCGATGTCCACCTGGCGGAGCGGATCGATCGCACCGTCGACGACACCGCGGCGGTCGCACAGGTCGAACGTCACGCGCCCCGGCGCCCCGTTCAGCTCGACCACTCTCGGCCTGCCTCCGAGCTCCACCCGAAAAGACGCCGCTCCGGGCTGGGGCGGCTCGGCGACGAACGTGACGCGGTGCCCGCCCAGCGCGCGCAGCCGCACCGGCCTGACGATGTGGGCGTCGGGCTCGACCCCGTCGCTGAGGAACGTGAGCCCGACCGGCTCGGCAAGGGCGGCAAGCCCGAGCGCCCCGTCCCGTGACGTGGCGACGCGGCGGCCGGCGACGGAGAAGAACGGCGACGCGACCGCGGTCACCGCGTAGCGCGCGCGCAGGCCCGGGAGAGAGAGGTCGTCGCGAGGCTCGAGCGTCGCGACCCCGATCGCGTCGACCGGGAACGGGACGAGCCCGAGATCGACCCCCCGGAGCTTCACGACCTCGCCGAGGTCGTTGTTCCAGAACGCGAGCCCGCGGAACGCGGCGTCGCGCAGCGGCTGGTTGTCAAGCACCGCCGCGCGGTCGCCGGACGGCAGCGCACGGTCCACCCACGCGAGATCGGCGAAGCGGTCGGTGCCGATCGTGCCGCCGATGCCCTCCAGATCGCCGCGGACGCCGGCGTGCGCGTAGACGCCGACCAACAGCTGGACGGCGACCGCCGGGACGAGCGCCAGCCAGCGCAGGCGCCGCCATCCCAGCACGCCGAGCAGGGTCACGAGGAGCGCTCCGTAGCCAAGGACGTCGCGCGGCGTGACCACGCGCTCCTTGCCGGCTGCCTCGGCGAGGTCGCCGCTGAGCTTCGGCGGGCCGTGGGCGCTCACGAAGCTGACCGGCCCGAGGAGCGCGGACTCCGCATTGACCTGGACCGTGATCGGGAGCACGAAGAGCACCGACGCCACGACGATGCCGCCAGCCGCCAGCCGCCGCGCGGGCAGCGGCCGCAGCTCGAGCGCGCCCGCGGCGCCGATCCAGATCAGCGGCACGGCGTATACGTAGTACCGCTCCTCCTGCTCGACGTCGATCCAGCCACCCTGCGCGAACATCGTCGTCGCGAACAGCACGCCGAGCAGCGTCGTCGCGAGGAGGGCGAACCGCGCGTGCGCGGTGCTCGCGCGCGTACCGAGCGCAGCGGCGAACCACCATGCCGCGAGCACCGCTGGGACGATCCCGACGCCGACCGCGAGCATCGTCGCCTGCCACAACGTCGCGAGGCCGACGTCGCCTGGGTACGCCTGGCGGCGTCGCAGCTCGCCGTAGGGACCGGCGAACCGGTCGATCTCCTGGCCCGTGGCGCCGGCCACGAGCAGCGCGAGCACGGCGACCGCCGCGACGGCCGCCCCGGTCAGCAGGACCGGCCAGCGACGCCACGCCGCGCGCAGTCCCCGCTGCTCGCGGCGCAGCTCGACCCACAGGACGACGGCGAGCCAGGCGAGCGGCAACACGACGAACTGCACGCGCGTGACGATGAGCGCGAGCATGAGCGCGAGCACGGCGACCTCGCGGCCCACCGACGGCGCCTCGAGTGCCCGCACCGCGGCGAGCAGGGTGCAGGCGAAGAGGAGGTACGACAGAGCCTCGCTGAAGAGGATCGTCGAGATCACGCCCCACGGCACGGCCACCGACAGCACGGCTGCGGCGACCGCCGCCCAGCGCGACGTGACGACCGTCCGCGCCAGGACATACAGCGGCAGCGCCGTCGCGGCCCAGAACACGGCGTTCAGCGCGCGAGACAGCCGCATCGCGGTGTCGCCCTCGAACGCCATGAAGAGCGGGGTGACCACCAACGAGTACAGGCGTGCCGTGCCACGCGCGGTGGGGTCGTCGATCAGCGTTCCGGGCAGCCCCTCGGAGTAGTGCACGGCCGATGTCTGGTAGATCGACTCGTCGAACGAGGCGAGCACGTTCGCCTGAAGGCCCGTCCGCCCGAAGAACACCGCCACCAGAGCCGAGCCGAGGCCGAGGGCGAGCAGCGGCAGCGCGTGCCCGAGGCCGTGGCGTTGCAGCGTACGGCCGCGGGCCGCAGCGGCGCCGCGGTTCATCGCTCCGCGCGTAGGCCCAGGATCGAGAGCAGGAAGCTCGAGAAGAAGACCTGGATGCCCACGACGATGAGTGTCACGGCCAGGACCGCGAGGCGCTCCTCCGACAGCTGGCCGAAGCCGCGTTCGACCCACGTGACGACGATCACGGCCGCTGGGACGAGCCCGGCGAGCACCGTGGCACCGCCGATCAGCAGACCGTGCTCGAGCCGGAACCGTGCCCGCATGCGGTCGAACCACGGATCGCGCTCGCCGAGGACGTACGCGCCGTAGGCGTGCGCGCACAGGCCGAGCGCGACGGTCTGCGTCCCGACGATCATCGCGAGCGCCGCTGCCACCATCGAGTGGAGCTGCCACGTCCGGCCGAGCACCTCGATGTCCGCGACCGAGATGATCGCGGCGATCGCCCCGAGAACGACGAGCGCGACACCCGGGACCACGAAGAGGTGTGTCGGCGAGTGCACGAGCAGGAACCGCAGATGACGCCATCCGTCGCGGAAGCTCGAGAGCTTCGACTCGCCGCCGCGCGGGTGGTACTCGATCGGGAACTGGCGGATGTCGAGCCGCTCCTTGGCGGCGCGGATGACCATCTCGGAGGCGAACTCCATGCCGGTCGTACGCAGATCGAGCACCGGGAGCACCTCGCGGCGGACCGCGCGCATCCCACAGTGCGCGTCCTTGACGCCGGTGCGGAAGAACAGGTTGAGGAGCCCTGTCAGGACCGGGTTGCCGACGTAGCGGTGCAGCCACGGCATCGCGCCCGGGTGGATGTCGTTCATCCGGTCGCCGATGACGAGTTGGCCGCCGTCGTGCAACGCGGAGACGAACCTCGGGATCTCGGCGAAGTCGTACGTGAGGTCGGCGTCCGCCATGACGATGTAGCGGCCGCGGGCAGTCGCGAGACCGGCGAGGTACGCCGACCCGTAGCCACGCCGGGGCTCGTGCACGACCACGGCGCCCGCCTCACGGGCGAGCTCGGCGCTGCGATCGCTCGAGTCGTTGTCGGCGACGACGACTTCGCCGGAGAGCCCGTTCGCGTCGAGCACCTCGCGCGCGCGCTGCACGCACGCGGCGATGTTCTCCTCCTCGTCGAGACACGGGATGACGACCGAGACGAGGGGCTCGGAGCCGGAGGGCGCGGGGGGCGCGATAACGGAGGAGGCCTGCGTCGTGCTCACTGAGGGGCTCAAACGGCGAGGGGGCCAGAAGGTAGCGGACGACGCTCGCTACGCTCGCTCGCGCCGTGGCCCCGCGCGTCTCGCTCGTCATCCCGAACAAGAACAACGAGCCGGCTCTGGACCTGGTCTTCGAGCGTCTCGCGCAGCACACCACCTATCCGCACTTCGAGGTGATCGTCGTCGACGACGGATCTGACGACGGCTCGCGGGAGAACCTCCGGCGCTGGCGCGACAGCAGCCGGTTCGAGCGCTTCGTGCTGGAGGAGCGCCCGCCCAGCGGCGTCGTCGTGACGCTCAACCGATGCCTCGAGCTCGCCACCGGCGAGATCTGCGTGCAGCTCGACGCCGACGCGACGATCGAGACGCCGGGCTGGCTCGAGAAGATGCTCGCCCTGTTCGAGAGCGACGAGCGCATCGGGGTCGTCTCGCCGCGGGTCGTCTTCGACTTCGGCGCCGTGCACGCGTACGGCGTGAACATCGTCGGCGCCGAGGGCCTGCACGACCGCACGACGACGATCACCGAGCCGGCCGGGTCGCGGACGCTGCACGAGCACGTCGAACGCGTCTCGCCCGAGCGCGCCGCGCTCGGCGAGCGCGTCGCCGAGGTCGACACCGGGATCGGCTGCTGCATGATGTACCGGCGCGCCGACGCGCTCGAGGTCGGCGGGTACGACATGGGCTTCCAGCCGGTCTGGTTCGACGACCTCGACCTCGCGCTGTCGATCCGCCACAAGCTGTCCAAGAAGGCGTTCTTCCTCCCCGACGTGCTCGTCTGCCACCGCGTCAGCCTGCGCACGACGCGCGGCGAGGTGACCAAGCGCGAGGTGTTCGAGGCGCGCGTCGGGCGGATGCTCCCGGCGCGGGTCAAGGAGGCGCTGAAGTCGCGCGCCGGCGTCGGCGGGCCGTCCCCGGAGAAGCTCGAGCGCCTGCGCCACCACTACGCCTACTGGCAGTCGAAGTGGGGCTGGGACCTCCTCAACCCGGACATGGACGACGTGCTGTCGCGCTACGCGGGCTCGGAGCTGCTGTGGGCCTACGACGACGAGAAGCGCCGGGCGGGCGAGGAGATCGCGGCGCGGTTCGAGGCGTCGCGATGAGCGACGCCCGCGTCTGCGCCGTCGTCGTGACGTACAACCGGCGCGAGCTGCTGGTCGAGTGCCTGGACGCGATCCTCGGTCAGACGCGGCCGGTCGAGCAGGTGCTCGTCGTCGACAACGCTTCGACCGACGGTACGGGCGCGTTGCTTCGTTCGAACGACTACGTCAGCAAAGGAGTGGAGACCCTCTCCCTTGCCTCCAACGAGGGATCGTCCGGCGGGTTTCACGCAGGCATGACCGAGGCCACCTCGCGCGACTTCGACTGGCTCTGGGTCATGGACGACGACACGGTGCCAGAGGCCTCTGCCCTCGCTGAGCTGCTCAACGCGATGGACCGGCTCGACGGTCTCCCGGAGCCCAGCATCCTCGCGAGCAAGGTGGTCTGGACCGACGGCAAGGTCCACCCGATGAACCGCCCGGCGCCTCACGCGCGCGACATCGACCTCTTCATGGCCGCCGCCGAACGCGGCCTCGTTCCCATTCGCTACAACACCTTCCCGAGCCTCCTGGTCCGGACCGGCGCCGTCCGGCGGCACGGCGCGCCGCGCAAGGGGTACTGGATCTGGGCGGACGACATCGACTTCACGCAGCGGATCCTCAAGGACGAGCCGGGCTACGTCGTGGCGTCGAGCGTGGCGCTCCACAAGACGAAGACGCCCCACTCGCCGCAGGAGGGCGGGGCTCGCTTCTACTACGCCGTCCGCAACGGACTCTGGATCCTGCGGGGTGACACGCTGCGCGGCAGCGAGCGGATCGGCTGGACCTACCTCGTGGGCTTCCAGATCGGCCAGTTCCTGAAGTACGAGCGGTTCCGGCCGTCGGCGTTCCTCGTCGTCCTGCGAGGACTCCGGGACGGCGTGCTGAAACCCAGGCCGTGAGGCGCGCGGTCACGGGGTTCGTCGCGATGGGCGCGGCGACCCTGTTCGCGCAGATCGTCGGGTTCTTCATCCTGGCCGTCATCGCCCGGCGACTCGGTCCGGACGGCCTCGGTTCGTACTCGTTCGCGCTCAACCTCGTGGGCTACTTCGCGATCCCGGCGAACTTCGGGATCACCGCGCTGGCGACGCGCGACCTCGCCCGCGACCCCGACCGGGTCAAGCCGCTGCTCGGCGAGGTCATGGCGATCCAGGGCGCGCTCAGCCTGCTCCCCTACCTCGCGCTCGTCGCGCTGGCGCCGCTGATCGCGGCCGACGAGGCGTCCGAGGCGATCCTGCCGATCGTCGGCCTGGCGTTCCTCATCGAGACGGCGTCGCTCGGCTTCGTGCTCTTCGGCTTCCAGCGCTTCGCGGCGATGGCGGCCGCGCGGGTCGCGGGCGCGCTGACCTTCGCGGTGCTCGTGCTCGTCTTCGTCGACGCGGGCGACACCGTGCCGCTGGCCTGGATCCACCTCGCCGGCGTCGCGGCGACGAGCGTCATCACCGCGATCGTCGTCCTGCGGCTGTCGGGCAGGCCGCGGCTCGAGGCGCGGCCGCGCGACATGGTCCGGCGCTTCCGCGCGGGCGTCCCGCTCGGCGTCTCGGCGGTGATGATCTCGGTCTACTACACCGTCGACTCGGTCCTGCTCGGCTACATCAAGGGGACCGAGGAGGTCGGCCAGTTCGCGGTCGCGTACCGGATCCCGCTGGCCATCCTCGCGTTCGCGGCGCTGTGGGGGTCGGTGCTGTTCCCGCACTTCAGCGCGCTGGCAGAGCGCAGCCGCGTCGAGGTGCGCGAGCAGATCGGCTACTTCGCGTCGCTCGCGCTGACGCTGTCGCTGCCGCTGCTCGTCGGCGCCATGATCGTCGGCGACCAGCTCATCCCCGGGCTGTTCGGGGACGTGTACGAGCGTGCGTCGACGCCGTTCGTCATCCTCATGGCCGCGGCGGCGCTCGTGCCGTTCTCGATCAACTGGGGCACGGCGGCGATCGCGCTCGGCGACGAGAAGCACCAGGCGATCGCCGTCACGCTCGGCGCGGTGCTGAACCTCGTCGCGAACCTGATCGTGATCCCGCCCTACGGGATGACCGGCGCCGCCGTCACGACGGTCGCGGCCGAGGTCGTGGTCTTCGCGTACCTGATCGAGCGGGTGAGACGACTGGTCGGGCACCCGCCATTGGATCTCTCGAGAATTGGCCGGGCCGCCGCGGCGACCGCGGTCATGGCGCTCGTCCTCGTCCTGCTCGTGCCCGACGCGTGGACGGCGGGGACGAAGGTCGCGATCGGCGCGCTGGTCTTCGCGGCCTGCGCGGCGCCGCTGCGCGTCGTCGAGCCCGCGGAGATCAGGAAGCTGTGGACGCGCGCTGCTTGACCGCCATGCGCGCCGAGAAGTCGAGCCGCACGAGGAGGATCCGCTTGTCCGCGAAGTACTCGTCGACCGCCTTGCGCGAGCCCCGGTAGTGCCCGTAGTCGTCGATCAGCAGGACCCCTCCATCGACGAGCCGCGGGTAGAGCTGCTCGAGCTCATGGCGGGTGGACTCGTAGAAGTCGGTGTCGAGGCGCAGCAGCGCGATCTGCTCGGGTGCCTGCCCGGGAACCGTCTCGGCGACGTCGCCCGCGACCAGCCGGATCCGCTCGGCGGGGTAGCCGGTCGAGTGCAGGTTCTCGGTGACCTCGGGGAGGCTCATCCCCTTCGGCAGCTGCGACCCGGAGTCCTCGGGCACCTGCTGGATGCCGCGGAAGTCCTGGTCGAACTCACCGGGGTCGGTCATGCCGGTGAACGTGTCGAAGCCGACGACGTCGCGGTCGGTCACGCCACGGTCGCGCAGGCGCTGCGCAGCGGCCATCAGGCTGCCGCCCTTCCACACGCCGCACTCGACGACGGCGCCGGGGACGTCGTTGTCGATCAGGTAGTCGACGGCGCTGCACAGCGCGGCGACGCGGCCGGGCGGCGTGAGGGTGTACGGACGGACCTGCTCGACGATCGCGGTCGCCGACTCGTCGAGGTCAGCGCCCTCGAAGCGCGCCGCGTCGAGCCGGGCCAGCTCGTCCCAAGGCACGCCGCCCATGCGCGCGAGGCGCTCCTTGACGCGGACGCGCCAGCGGTATGGGAACGCCTCGAAGACCCGTGTCGTCAGCTCGCTCACGCGCGGTCAGACTAGTGCTCGTGCCATCCGCCGAGAACACGTGGCGCTTCGTCGTCGACGAGGGCGTCGAGCCGGCGCCGGACTGCCTGGAGCGCCTCCAGGCGGCGCGGGCGCTGGCGCCGGACGCGGTGCTCGACGCGGCGCGCGTCGTCCTGCCCGACGGGTCGCTCGACCCGGCGTCCGAGCCGATGCCGCGGATCCTCGACAAGCAGGAGGCCGTCGACGCGGCCTCGCTGCGGCTGCTCGCGGTACGCGCGACGCGGCCCGGCGCCGTGCTCGTCCGCGGCGGCACGCGGGCCGACCTCTTCGCCACGTCCGCGCTGTTGGCCGGCGGGCGCGGCCTACTCGCTCCCGAGGCCGTCGCCGTGCGGCGCTCGCCGAAGGCGCGCGAGTCGCTGCGCGAGCGGCTGCGGCTCTTGCGTCAGCCGCACTGGACCCGCGAGGAGCGTCTCCTCCAGCTCTTCGGCGTGCTCAGACGGGGTTGACCGCGCGCCCTCGATCCGACAGGGTGGCGGTTCTTGAGCGGCCCCGCGCCCAACCGACTCGTCACGGCCGCGCTCGCCTTCGCCGTGGTCCTGGCGACCGTCGCGGCGCAGCGCGTCGACGACGTCCTGCAGGCGCTGCACCTACCCGGCGCGCCGAGCGCGGGCGTCGACGACGTCGCCTCGTTCGACACCGAACGCGGCCAGGCGGCGGTCGAGTCGTGGGCCGAGCGCGCGGCCGAGGTCGACGTCGCGCTCTGGTACTGCGGCTTCCACGCCGTCGTCCTGCTCGCGCTGCCGGCGCTGCTCGGGCGACTGCTCCGCGGCGTGCAGGGGTGGCCGCCGGTCGAGGGCCAGGCCGACCTGCGCCGGCCGGTCGCGTGGGCGCTGCGCTACGTCGACGCCGCGGCGCTCGTCGTCGGCCTGCTCGCGGCGATCGCGCTGGTGTTCGCGATGGCGCACGGCGAGGCCGCGCCGAAGATCGTCTTCCTCGCCGCCGCGACGCTGAACGTCGGCTGGATCGCGCTCAGCGGGGCGCTCGCGCTGCTGCTCGCCGCCGCCTGGGCGCTGCGCGCGATCGGAGAGCGCGAGGAGCGCATCCGAATCGTCGGCGCGGTCAGCGCCGTCCGGCTGCAGATCGCCGTGACGCTGATGTTCAGCTTCCTGCTCCACGGGCCCGTCGCCAGCCAGCAGGCCGCCGACGTGATGCTGCGCTGGGTCGAGCCGGGCTCCGACGGCATCGCCGACATGGTCGCCGCACTGCTCCTGACCGTCGCGCTCAGCGCCGTGGTGCTCGCCGCGGCCGGCGCGCTCGTGCGGCAGGACGCGCAGCCGTGGCGCGGGCCGGTGCGCTCGCGCGCGCTCATCGTCGGCGGGCTCGTCGTCGCGGCGATCGGCGTCGTCTGCGGCTTCGCGTTCGAGCAGCTCTCGGGCCTCGCGTTCCTCGGCGCGGCGATGGCGGGCTACGGCGCGCTCGCTCTCGTGCCGGGTGCGCCGCAGCCGCACCGCCCGCTCGCGCAGACGACCGGCACGGTCTCGACCGTTCCGAGGACGGTGGCGGCGATCCCGCTCGTCGCGCTCGGCCTGGCGATCCAGTCGGCCGCGATCGGCGAGTACGTCTACGTCGGTGGCGGGCGGCTGCTCGTGCTCGTCCTGCTCGGCGCGGGCGTGCAGGCGCTCGGCTGGCTGCTGATCGCGGTCGACCCGCGCGCCATGGTCGCCGGGCGCGCCGCGTGGATGAGCCGGCAGGTTCACCCGCGCGTGCCGTTCCCGGCCGGGCTCGTCGTCGGGGCGGTCATCGCGCTGCTGCTCAGCGTCGAGGTGCTGGCCGACCCGTGGCGGATCGGCGACGTGATCGGGACCGTCGGGATCTTCGCCGCGTTCTCGATGATCGTCGCGCTCGTCGCCTACCTCGCGACGCAGCCCGAGCAGATCTGGGCGCCGCCGCCGGTGCTCGCCGCGCTCGGGGCGAAGCGGCGCCTGCCCGTCCTGGCCGGCCTGCTCGTGTGGCTCGTCCTCTCGGGGCTCGTCGGCGACGACGACTACCACGACGCGCGGGTCGTCAGCGCGGGCGCCTCGCTCGAGCCGGCGACGCTCGACGACGCCTTCGACCGCTGGCGCGAGCGCAACGCCGACGCCCTCGGCGCCGCCGGCCGCGAGTCGGTCCCGCTCGTGCTCATCGCGGCCACCGGCGGCGGCGTCCGGGCCGCGTACTGGACCGCGCGCAGCCTCGAGGAGGCCACCGCCGGAGAGCCCGAGGCGCGCGACCGGCTGTTCGCGCTGAGCGGCGCGTCGGGCGGCAGCGTCGGCAACGCGTTCTTCACCGCGCGGGGTCGCGAGGTACCGGCGGCCACCGGTCCGGACTGGGTCCAGGAGCGCCTCGGCCAGGACTTCCTCGCGCCGACGTGGGCGTGGACGCTGTTCGCCGACGTGCCGCAGGCGTTCCTGCACCTCGACTGGGGCCGCGACCGTGCCGAGGTCCTCGAGCGGGCGTGGGAGAACGCATGGACCGACGACGACGGCTCGCTGCTGTCGTGGCGCCCGCAGCCGAGCGAGGGGCCGATGGCCGACCCGATCCGCCGGCGGTGGGAGGAGTCCCCCGAGGAGCCGCTGCTCCTGCTCAACTCGACGTCGGTCGCCGACGGGTGCCGGCTCAACGTGTCGGTGCTCGCCGCCGACGGCCGCGGCACGAACTGCCTGAACCTCGGCGCCGACGGCGAGCTGTCGGGCACCGAGGACGCGACCGACGTCCTGTGCGACACGCAGGATCTGCGGCTCTCGACGGCGGCGCTGATGTCCGCGCGGTTCCCGTTCGTCACGCCGTCGGGTGCGCTCCACCGCTGCGAGGACGAGAGCAAGGGCGTCGGCACCGTGCGCGGCGTCGACGGCGGCTACTTCGACAACACCGGCGCGTCGCCGATCCGCGAGCTGTGGCCGGCGATCGAGCGCCGCGTCGAGGCGTACAACGCCGCCGCCGACGGCCCGTGCGTCGTGCCGGTGATGCTCCAGCTCGACAACACGTACGAGAGCCGGCAGGTCGGCGTGGGCGAGTCGCGCCCGTTCGAGCCGCTCGTGCCGCTGCTCACCGCGATGAAGGTCCTCGGCATGGGCCCCGGCCGCGAGGCCAACAACCGGCAGGGCGCCGCGCACCTGCTCGGCCCTGAGCGCTACGCGCGCCTGTTCCCCATCGCCCACCCCGGGACGACCCCGCCGCTCGGCTGGACGCTGTCGCGGATCTCGATGGACGACATGGACGAGGAGCTCGAGAGCGAGCGCCTCAGGTCGACGCTCGACAGGGTCCGCGGGTGGTTCGCGGGACGCCTGACCTGCGACTGATCCGTCGCCTGGACGCCACACGCCGTTGACGCGAAGCGTCCAGATCGGTCCGGACTACGTCAAGCGTTGGCCCCAGCGTCCGAGAAGAGGGGTGCACCGACCACTTGCTCCGACGTCCCCGCAGGAACCCCAGGAGGGGAGACAACCACCATGCTGCACAAGCTTCGCGCGCGTATCGAGGAGGAGAAGGGCTTCACGCTCATCGAGCTTCTCGTCGTCATCCTGATCATCGGCATCCTCGCCGCGATCGCGCTTCCCGTGTTCCTCGGCCAGCAGAAGAAGGGCCAGGACTCGGAGGCCAAGTCGAACGCCCGCAACACGGTCTCGCAGGTCGAGTCGTGCTTCGCGGACACGCAGGACTACTCGCAGTGCGTGACCGCCGCCAACCTCGGCGTCGCCACCGACACGATCGGCGCAGGCGAGGGTCAGGCCGAGATCACGGCGTCCGGCACCACCGGGTTCGTCATCACCGCCAAGTCCAAGGCGAAGGAAGCGGGCACCAACCACTCCTTCACGATCACCAAGGATGCCACCACGGGCGCCATCACCCGAGACTGCACCCCCGTCGGCAAGGGCGGCTGCAAGGCCGCCGTCGACACGCAGAGCAACCGCTGGTAGTCAGTCGCTAGCAAGCCAGAACGGACACGAGGCGGGCTTCGGCCCGCCTCGTGGCGTTAACGGCGGCGTACGCCGTCGCGCAGTCCGCGGGCGACGACCTTCGGGTTGCCTCCGCCGCGGACGTACTGCAGCGAGGTCAGGACGAGCAGGTAGAGGAGCGAGAGCTTCTCGATCGGGCTCCACGACCGCCCGCGGATCATGTAGAGCGTGTTGCGAGCGTGGAAGTAGAAGCGCCCGCCGGTCTCGGAGACCGCCGTGTGCGGGGTCTTCGTGCGGTGCTCGACGACGCTTGAGGCCACGAGCACGGCGCGCGTCTCGCCGCCCGCCCCGCGGGTGATGCGGGCGGTGTACTCGATGTCGTCGCTCCACAGGAAGAAGCCGGTGTCGGGCAGCCCGAACTCGTCGACGACGCGCCGGTGGACGAGCAGCGACACGAACGTCGCCGTGCGCAGCGGCAGGACGCCGGCGGCCGCGCCGTCGACGAGCGGCGCGACCGCGTCGCGCTCGAACCCGGGCACGTTCATCGGATGCAGCCGGCCGTCCTTCCACACGGCGACCGACGCGCGGACGATCGCCTCGGTGTCCGCCGAGAGGAGCTTCTCGAGCGCGTCCGGCCGCGGGATCGTGTCGTCGTCCATGAGCCACGCCCAGTCCGCCCCGGCCTCGTGCGCCGCGACCAGGCCGGCGTGGAACCCGCCCGAGGACCCCTGGTTCTCGGCAAGGGAGATCATCTTGACTCCCTTGCTGACGTAGGTGTTCGACGCAAGAAGAGCGCCCGTCCCGTCCGTCGACGCGTTGTCGACAACGGTGATCCGGTCAGGCGGACGCGTCTGCGCGAGCAGCGCCGCGAGGCACTGCTCGAGCAGCTCCCGCCGGTTGTAGGTGACGACGACGGCCCAGACCACGGCTGGGCCACCGTACCCCGCGAGCGCTGGCGGCCTAGGCTGAGCCGCCGTGATCTCCGTGATCATCCCGGTCAAGAACGGTGGCGCCGACCTGCGCCGCTGTCTCGACGGCATCGCCGCGCAGGAGGTCGCCGACGAGGTCGAGGTGGTCGTCGTCGACTCGGGCTCGACCGACGGCTCGGTCGACGTCGCGCGGGCGGCGGGCGCGCGCGTCCACGAGATCCCGCCGCAGGAGTTCAACCACGGCGCGACCCGCAACCTCGGCGTCTCGCTCGCCCGCGGCGACGTGCTCGTCTTCACGTCGCAGGACGCGCACGCCGAGGACGGGGACTGGCTTGCCTCGCTCACCCGGTCGCTCGGCGACCCCGGCGTGGCCGGCGCCTACGGCCGGCAGATCGCGCACGAGGACGCAAGCCCGTCCGAGCACTTCTTCCTCGATTTCCTCTACGGCCCGGCCGCGCGGGTGCAGCGCGCCGGCGCCCGCATCGGCCCCGAGGACACCCTGTTCTCGAACGTCAACGCCGCGATCCGCCGCGACGTGTTCGAGCGCTTCCCGTTCGTCGACGACATCATCATGAGCGAGGACCAGGAGTGGTCGGCGCGGGTGCTGAAGGCCGGGTACGCGCTGCACTACGAGCCCCGCGCGGTCGTCCGCCACTCGCACCCGTACACGCTGCGCCAGGCGTTCCGGCGCTTCTACGACAGCGGCCTGTCGGCCCGGCAGTCCTACCTCGTCGAGAGCTCGGTCGCGGACCTCGTCAGGCTCCACGTCGCCTATCCGTTCCGCGAGATCGCGTGGCTCGTGCGGACGCGGCAGCTGCGGTGGCTCCCGCGCGCGATCGCCTACCAGGCGGTCAAGGGCGCCGGCGTCGTCCTCGGCGTCCTGATGTCGTACCGCGCGTCATAAGCGTCGCCGCCTTCGTCCTCACGCGCAACCGCAAGGTGCTGCTCGGCGAGTGCATCCGCGGCCTGCTCGGCCAGACGCACCCGGTCGACCGGATCATCGTGCTCGACAACGCGTCGGACGACGGGACGCGCGAGCACCTCGAGGCCGAGGGCCTGATCGACCGGATCACCTACGTGCGCTCCGACGAGAACACCGGCGGCGCCGGCGGCTATCGCCGCGGGGTCGAGCTGCTCCAGGAGACCGGCTGCGACTGGTTGTGGCTCATGGACGACGACGCCGAGCCGCGTCAGGACGCGCTGGAGCTCATGCTCGCCGCGCCCGTCGAGGGCTCGCGCTGCGGCGCCGTCGTGCACCCCGACGGCTCGCGCGACCTCCAGCACCGCTGCTCGCTGGGGCGCTTCATCGTCCCGCTGCCCGACTCGGCGTACGCGCCGGGCCTTTACGAGCGCGTCGACTGCGCGTCGTTCGTCGGGCTGCTCATGGAGGCCGAGGCGTCGCGTCGTGCGGGGCTGCCGGTCGCGGAGTTCTTCATCGGCTACGACGACGCGGAGTACTCGCTTCGACTCGACGACATCCACCTGGTGCCCGAGTCGGAGATCCTTCACAAGGTCCCGATCGGCGGCGTCACTCAGAGCCGCCGCTCCACGCTGATCAACCGCGCGTTCGGCCTGACCTACGCGCCGACGCCGTGGCCGGCGTACTGGCGCGACCTCTACCGCGTGCGCAACTTCATGTGGCTCAAGCACCGCCACGGGCACGTGTCGGCGACGCAGTTCGCGTTGCTCGTCGGCGGGTATGCGGTCAAGTCGCTGCTCTACGACCCGCAGCCGCACCGGCGGATCCCGCTGCTCGTCCGGTACGCCCTGAAGGGCCGCCGCGGCGACTGGTCCGCGCCCTCCCCCGAGGAATGGACGAGGGACCACGCCGGAGTGCCTCGCTAGGGTTTCCGCGCTCATGCCGAAGCGCGCGCTCATCACCGGAATCACCGGCCAGGACGGCTCCTATCTCGCCGAGCTCCTCCTCGACCAGGGGTACGAGGTCCACGGCATGGTCCGCCGGGCGTCGACCGAGAAGTTCGAGCGGCTCGAGCACCTGCGCGACAAGGTCACGCTGCACCAGGGTGACCTGCTCGACCAGCGCTCGCTCGTCGACGCGATCCGCGCGAGCAACCCGGACGAGATCTACAACCTCGCCGCGATGTCGTTCGTCGCCGTGTCGTGGATCCAGCCGACGCTGACCGCCGAGTTCACCGGCGTCGGCGTGACCCGCCTGCTCGAGGCGATGCGCGAGGTCTGCCCCGAGGCGCGCTTCTACCAGGCGTCCTCGTCGGAGATGTTCGGCAAGGTCCAGGAGGTCCCGCAGACCGAGGCGAC
>CADCVT010000192.1 GCA_902806215.1 uncultured Solirubrobacteraceae bacterium
ACAGGTCGGCGGCCATGCCGGCGCAGTCGCCGACGTTGTCGCCCACGTTGTCGGCGATGACGGCCGGGTTGCGCGGGTCGTCCTCGGGGATGCCGGCCTCGACCTTGCCGACGAGGTCGGCGCCGACGTCGGCGGCCTTCGTGAAGATGCCGCCGCCCAGACGGGCGAAGACCGAGATCAGCGAGCCGCCGAAGCCGAGCCCGATGAGGGCGTCGACCGCCTCGCGCGGCTCACGGTCGAGGAACGCGGTGAGGATGCCGTAGTACGCGGCGACGCCGAACAGGGCGAGGCCGACGACGAGCATGCCGGTGACGGCGCCGCCGCGGAACGCGGCCTGGAGCGCCGGCGGGATGCCGCCGCGAGCGGCCTCGGCGACGCGGGTGTTGGCCCGCACCGAGACGTTCATGCCGATGTAGCCGGTCGCACCGGAGAGGATGCCGCCGATGAGGAAGCCGACGGCGACGTAGCCGTCCTGCAGGAAGATCAGCACGACGAACAGGACCGCCGCAATAGCGGCGATGACCGTGTACTGGCGGTTCAGGTAGGCCTTCGCGCCCTCCTGGATGGCGCCCGAGATCTCCTGCATGCGCGCGTTGCCCGGCGACAGCGCCAGGAGCTGGCGGGCCGTGATGGCCCCGTAGACGACGGCGAGGCCAGCGCAGATGAGCGCGACGACGACGCCGTGGTCTCTCAGTAGATCTTCCAAGGGAAAGCCTCCGCAGATGATTCAAGTCGTGATGCCGTGCAGACCCCCCGCACGGCAGCAAAGGAAAATCGCGAGCAGCGGAGGATGACCCCGGGCCCGCGGAAGGCGCGAAAGTCTACTGCGGAGAGTGGCGGAACCCGGGTGGAGCTACTGCCCGGGGACCCAAAGACGCCCGCTGGACTGGGCGCTCTGCGGCTGCGGCGGCTGCTCGGCGGCGGGCTGTCCGGGCTGCTCCGGAGCCTGACCACCGGCCTGCGCCTGCTGCGCGAAGGCCATCTGCAGCTGGCTGAGCGCGTCCCGGACCTGCGCTGCATCCGGGCCCAGCTCGGCCTCGACGAGCGGGAGGAGCGCACGGGACGCGTCGATCGCCTTCTGGAGCTGCGCGGGATCGCGCTCGTCCTCGGTCCCGGGAGCCAGGCCGGCCTTGCGCCCGCCGAGGTTGACAAGCGACACCACGGTCTGGATCAGGACGTCCTCGACGCGGAGCTTCTTGATCTCGGCCTCGTAGGCGGCGCGCATCTCCTCCTCGGAGGGCTGCTGCGGCGGCTGGGTGCTCATGCGGTGGGGACCTCCTGCGCGCCGTAGGTGGCGCGGCTCTCGCGGACGGTGGCAGCGTAGACGTCGTGTGGCGTGGCGCCCTCGGCGAGCAGCGCGCGCTGGCGCTGGGCCGAGTTGCGGGCGCTGAGGCTCGGCTCGGGCAGGCCGTGATCGCGCCGCGCGGGTTCGGTCCAGCGCAGCAGCGCGTCGACGGCGGCGCGCGCCTCGACCTCCTCGAGCGTCTCGAGGTCGAGCAGCCTGCCGTCCATGCCGTGGCGGATCGCGCGCCAGACGTTCTCCTCGACGAGGCGTCCGGCGACGGGCTCGTACGGCACGCCCTCCTCCGCGTCGCGGGCGGCCTGCAGCACGCAGGCCACGACGAGCGCGGCGAGCGCCTCGCTCTCGCCGGCGTCGCTCTGCGCGTCGCACATCCGGACCTCGACGGTGCCGAACGTGAAGTGCGGGCGGACCGACCACCAGACCTGCGTGTACTCGACGATCGACCGTGTCCGGACGAGCATGTCGATGTACGCGCAGTAGGCCTTCCAGCTCCCGAAGTGGTCGGGGATGCCGCAGCGCGGGAACGTGCGGGTGAACATCTGCGTGCGGGCGGAGTGCAGGCCGCTGTCCATGCCGTCGTAGAACGGCGAGGAGGCGCTCAGGGCCAGCAGCGTCGGGAGCACCGGGCGCAGCCGGTCGCACGTGGCGATCGCGCGCTCCGGGCCGTTGACGCCGACGTGGACGTGCAGCGAGAACGTGTTGTTGCGCTTGGCCACCCACTGCAGGCCCTCGGCGACGCGGCGGTAGTGCTCGGTGTCGATGAAGCTCTGCTTGCGGTAGTCGGCCAGGGCGTGCGTGCCGGTGGCGCCGAGCGTGATGCCCTGGCCCTCGGCGAGCGCGAAGAGCCTGCGGCGCAGGTCGCGCTGGCGCGAGATGGCGTCGGCGAGGTCCTCGCCGCGGCCGGAGACGATCTCGATCTCCGAGCGGATGAGCTCGCCGGTGATCTGGGCCCGCAGCTCGGGCTCGGCCGCGTCGCGCAGCTCCTCGAAGCGGGGCACGAGGTCGAGCGTCTGCGGATCGCACAGGGCGAACTCCTCCTCGAGCCCGACCGTCCCGTCCACGGAGGCTTCGAACACCTCGTGAGCCTGGACGAGGTCGATGGTCACGTCAGGTAGAAGTACAGCGCATACAGCAGATCCACGGCCGGACTGCTCGTATGGACGGTGACCTCCGGCGGCACCTGGAGCAGCGCCTCGGAGTAGTTGAAGATGATCTTCACGCCCGCGGCCACGAGCTGGTCGGCGAGCTCCTGCGCGGCGACGTTCGGGACGGCGATGACGCCGACGACGACCTCCTCCTCGCCCACGACCTGGTCGAGGTTCTCCATCGACCGGACGGTCTGACCGCCGACGGTGGAGCCCACCTTCGAGGGGTCCGCGTCGAAGATCGCGACGATCTGGAAGCCGTGGTCGGCGAAGATCTCGCTCGACGCGATCGCCGTGCCGAGGCGGCCGGCGCCAAGCAGCGCGATGTTGTGCTGACCGGCGGTCCGCAGGATCTTGCGGATCTGCGAGACGAGCGAGTCGACGTTGTAGCCCACCCCGCGCTTGCCGAACTTCCCGAAGCCCGAGAGGTCGCGCCGGATCTGCGTCGAGTTGACGTGCGTGTAGTCGGAGAGCTCCTGCGAGGAGATGGTCTCCTTGCCCTCCTTCTTGGCCTGCGTGAGCACCTGGAGGTAGCGCGCGAGGCGTGCCGCGACGCCCAGCGAGAGGCGCTCGGCGGTGAGCTCGCCGTTGGTGCTGTCGACCGGTGAACCGAGGCTCGTCATACGGCGATTCACTGTAGCCGCGCCCTCAGTGCCCCCTCGTCGACGAAGAAGTCGAAGAGCTCCTCCCCGTCGAGCGCCACGACGGGGATCCGCTCGAGGTAGCGCTTGAGCAGCTCGTCGTCCTGCTCGATGTCCACGAGCTCGTACGGATGGCCGATCCGGTCGAGCACGACCTGGGCGTCGTCGCACAGGTGGCAGCCGGGGCGCCCGAAGAGCGTGAGCCGTCTCACACGGCCGAGCGTAGGACGACCACGACCTCCACGGGCCCGATCCGCAGGGCGAGCCGGCGACCGCGGGGTGGGAGCCGGAGCGTCACCGTGCGTCGCCGGCCGGTCACCGCAACGCGGACGCGCCGCCGGTCGCCGAGCCAGCGGACGGTGAGCGGGCCGTCGTCGCTCGCCCCGCCGCCGACGCGCAGGCGAAGCGTCCGCCCGCGGGTCCGTCGTGCCCGGGCGACGTCGAGGATGGCGGCGACGTCGCGTTCGCTGAAGATCTCCTCTCCGACGCCGATCCCGAGCCGCTCGCAGTCGGCGGGCACGACCATCGGCGAGTCGGCCACGAGGAGGTCCGCGCCGGCCCCGCAGCTCCGGCCGCGGCCGGGGCCCCGGATCGCGGCCGTAGCCGCCGTGATCATGTCGTCGCCGGGCCCGCCGGCGAGCCGCCCGTCGGCCGAGCCGTCGAGCCGGTCGGCGCCGGAGCCTCCGTCGAGCGCAGTGGTCGCCTTCCCGACGAGGTGATCGTCGCCGCCGCGACCCTCGATGACGTCGCCGCGCCGGCCGGAGCCGTCTCCGCCGTCGAGCACGTTCGGCCCGTCGTCGCCGATCAGCACGTCGTCGCCGTTGGTGCCGCTGACGTCCTCGATGCCGGTGAGCACGTCACCCTCCCCCGGCCCGCCGTCCGGTCCCGGATCGGAGAGATCGACCCGCACCCCGTGCGCGCCGCCGCTGTAGCTGACCTCGTCGCGGCCCGGGCCGCCCTCGACGCGGTCGGCCTCGCGCGTCGACGGCCACATGTCGCCGGCCGAGATCGTGTCGTCGCCGGGGCCGCCGTCGATGGTGTCGCGGCCCGTGCCGCCGGTCAGCAGCTGGCCGCCGGCCCCGCCGAGCAGGACGTCGTCGCCGGGGCCGCCGTCGAGGTGCGCCGAGGTCCCGACGCCCCCGCCGGGCTTGGCGGTCATGTGGTCGTCGCCGCTCGAACCCTGCGCCGTCCCGAGGCCGTCGAAGCGGTCGTTGCCGGCGCCGAGGGAGACGGTCGCGGCGATGGTGCTGTCGAGGCGGTCGTTCCCGTTCTCCAGCTCGATCTGCACCGCCAGGCCCGGGCAGGTGACGGTGTGGGCGTCGACCTGGGCGCACCCGGCCTCGGCGCGAAGGGGGTGAGCGGCGTCGCGGAAGGTGACGACCTGCGCGTCGCTCGTCACCGTGACGTCGTTCGCCTCGTCGCGGTCGTCGCGGAACAGGGTGCCGCCGCTGCAGCCGTCGTAGCGGTTGCATTGGTCCGGCGTCGAGCGCACGAACGCGGCATGGGCCGCGGCGGGACCGATCGCGCCCAGCAGCGCGAGCGCGAGGAGGGCGACCATCCGGGCGTTCATGCGGTTGGAACGCCTGAGTGGCCGGGTTGTTCCGCGGTCATAGGCCGCGTTCGCCGGTCGCGTACGCGTCGAGCGAGAGGTAATCGGGAAAGGCGACGGGCTCGGCGAACCGGGCGGCGCCGGCGATCATCGCGGCGTTGTCGGTGCAGAGCTCGCGCGGCGGGACCTTGAGCTCGACGCCGAGCTGGGCGAGCCGCTCGCGCAGCGGGCCGTTGGCGGCGACGCCGCCGCCGACGGCGAGACGGGTGTGGCCGGTCTGCCGCAGCGCGGTCTCGGTTCTCCTGGCCAACTGCTCGATGAGGGCATGTTGGTACGACGCCGCCAGGTCTTCCTTTTTGACTGACTGCTGTTCGTCACGGAGCTTGTACAGCAACGAGGTCTTCAGTCCGGCGAACGAGAAGCTGAGCCCGCGGTCTCGCCCGACCGGGAAGTCGACGGCCGTCGGATCGCCGTCGCGGGCGAGCCGCTCGAGCGCCGGGCCGCCGGGGTACGGCAGGCCGAGCAGCCGCGCGCCCTTGTCGAACGCCTCCCCCGCCGCGTCGTCGAGCGTCTGCCCGAGGACGGTGAAGCTCGAGTGGTCGGTGACCTCGGCGAGGAACGTGTGGCCGCCGCTCGCGATCAGACACAGGAACGGAGGCTCGAAGGGGTCGGGCTCGAGGAAGTTCGCGGCGACGTGGCCCTGGAGGTGGTCGACCGGCACGAGCGGCAGCCCGCGCGCGGCGGCGATCCCCTTCGCGGTCGCCACGCCGACGAGCAGAGCCCCCACGAGCCCAGGTCCCTGCGCCACCGCGACCGAGCCGACGTCGTCGAGCGTGATGCCCGCGCGCTCCAGCGCGTCGTCGACGGCGAGGTTCGCGAGCTCGAGGTGGTGGCGGCTGGCGATCTCCGGCACGACGCCGCCGTAGCGGTCGTGGATCCCCTGGCTCGAGATGACGTTCGAGCGGATCTCGCCGTCGTCGGTCACGACGGCCGCGCACGTGTCGTCGCAGCTCGTCTCGATCGCGAGGATGTTGTGACATTCGCCAGAGGCGAAAGTCATTGACTGAGCGGAACGGGTCCGGCGGCGGGGATGTCGTCCAGCCGCCCCTGGAGGGTCGCCGGCGTGCGCCACATGATGAGCGCGTCCTCCCCGTTGTCCTGGTAGTAGCGGCGCCGCAGCCCGGCGGCGCGGAAGCCGAGGCGCTCGTACAGGCGGATCGCCGGCGCGTTGGACTGGCGGACCTCGAGCGTGAAGCGGTCGGTCGGCGCGGTCTCGGCGAGGAGGTGCTCGAGCAGCGCGGTGCCGATGCCGTTGCCCTGGAGCGCGGGCTCGATCGCGACGTTCATCACGTGCCAGACCGTGTCGTAGCGGCTGCAGATCAGATAGCCGACGATCCGGTCGCCGTCGTGGGCGGCGAGGCAGATGCCCGACGGCTTGGACAGCTCGAGCACGAACATGGCCAGCGACCACGGCGCCGGGAACGCGCGGCGCTCGATGGCGATGACCTGCGGAAGGTCGGCGTAGGTGAGGCGGCGGATCTCGGGGGTCACGGGCCTTGGCGATTCCGGAGGGCGATCTCCGCGTCGGGCAGCCGCAGGTAATCGGGGGTCACGCCCTCGCGGCCGGGGTCCGGAGCCCGCTCGCCGAGCCGGGCCAGAGCGGTCGCGTTGACGCTGTGAAGCGGCGACCCGTCCGCGGGAACCACGGCTCCCGACGGTTCGAGCACTGCCCTGAAGCGTACCGCCCCGTCCCCCACGGCCAGCCAGCCTGGCCGACCGACGCCGGCGAGGATCTCGGGGGTCACCGCGGCAGGCGTCACGACTTCATCGTCCCCGTCGTAGGCGGCGACGAACGCCTCGCCGCGTCGCGCGTCGAGAACCGACATCACCGGGCCGTCCGCCTCGGCCATCACCGCCTCCGCGAGGACCCGGAGCGTCGACACGCCGACGAGCTGCGCGCCGGACGCCTGCGCGAGCGCTCGGGCGGTCGAGACGCCGATCCGCAGGCCGGTGAACGTGCCAGGACCCGTCCCCACCGCGATCCGGTCCAGATCCGCGAACGAGAGGCCGGCGCGCTCCAGCAGGCCTGCAGCCAGCGGCAGCAGCTGCGAGGCATGGCCCGGCCGCTCACCGGGCGAGGGAACGTGCCTGTCCTCACTGACGTCGTTGTTCGCATCGAGCAGAGCGACGACGGTCGCGGGCGTGGCAGTGTCGAACGCGAGGAGCTTCATGCGGCCCACTCGATCGTGACGGTCCGATGGTCCTGCCCCGCGTGCTCGAGCCGAACCCGGACGCGCGGGCTCATCCCCTCCACCTCGGCATCCGGCCACTCGACGAAGGAGATGAGATCCGGACCGAGGTAGTCGTCGAGCAGCTCGGGTTCCTCGTCGGCGAGGGAGCCGATGCGATGGAGGTCGACGTGCCCGATCTGCCCGTACCGGCGGCCGATCGTGAACGTCGGGCTCGTCACCGGAGCGGTGACGCCGAGCGCGCGGGCCGCGCCGCGCACGAACGTCGTCTTGCCCGCCCCCACCTCGCCGGAGAGCACCACCACGTCACCGGGCTGCAGTGCTCCGGCCAGGCGGCCACCGAGCGCCTCGGTCTGCGCCGGCGACTCGGTTCGGTGCTGCTCAGAAGTCGTTGGGATCGATGGTCCGGAGGCGCAGGCCGATGCCCCCGAGCAGGAAGGCAGCGCCGATGAACAGGAGCGGCCGGGGATCCGATCCGGTCATCGGCAGCGCGTCGGGATCCGGCCGCGGGGTCGTCTGGCCACCGCCGGTGCCGCCGCCGTTGCCGGTCTTGCCGTCGCCGCCGGTGCCTCCGCCGCCGTTGTCGTTCCCGGAGCCGCCGTTCCCGGAGCCGCCGCCGTCACCCGGCGGGTCGTCGCCGATGCCGCCGTCGCCGGGATCCTGCTGCTGGGTGGGCTCGTCGCCGAAGGGGTCCTGGTACTGGTCGTCCCCCGCGCCCTGCGCGAAGGCAGCCGACGGGAGCGCCAGGATGAGCGCGAGCAGGCAGAGAAAACGGCGGGTTCGGAGCACCGCGCGTCATCCTAGACGCGAGCCCGGCGGTACGGTGCCCCGCTCCATTTCATGCACATCCTCTTGCTGACCGACCGCGACTGGACGCACCCCCAGGGGGGCGGTACCGGCGCCAACCTCTTCGGCCAGGTCTCCCGCTGGGTCGCCTGGGGCCACCGCGTGACCGTCATCGCGGGCGACTACCCCGGGGCGAAGAAGGTCGAGCAGCTCGCGCCGAACCTCGAGATCCACCGGATGGGCACGCGACTGACCGTGTTCCCGCGTGCCGCCTGGGCGACGCTGCGGCGCGGGATCGGCCGCGACGCCGACGTGGTGCTCGAGGTCGTCAACGGGATCGCGTTCTTCTCGCCGCTGTGGCGCTGGCAGAAGGCGCCCACCGTCGCGCTCGTCCACCACGTCCACCAGGACCACTACGTCACCGAGCTCGGCCTGCAGGGCCGGATCGCCGCGCTGTTCCTCGAGCGCCTGCCGCTCCGGCTGCTCTACCGCCAGACCCCGGTGCTCACGATCTCGAACGCCGCGCTCGAGGAGATCGTCGAGCTGGGCGTCCCGCGCGACCACGTCCACGTCGCCTACCTCGGCGTCGACGACGCGCCCTACCCGCCCGGCGGGCGCTCCGACGAGCCCCGGCTGCTCTTCCTCGGACGGCTGAAGAAGTACAAGCGGATCGAGTTCGTGCTCGACGTGCTCGAGGCGATCCCCGCGGCCACGCTCGACATCGCCGGCGACGGCGACCACCGCGAGGCGCTCGTCGCCGAGATCGCCGAGCGCGGCCTGACCGACCGGGTCACGCTGCACGGCCACGTCTCGGAGGGGGACAAGTACCGCCTCTACGGCGAGGCCTGGGTCAACCTGACCGCCTCGTCGGCCGAGGGCTGGTGCCTGACCGTCATGGAGTCCGCGACGGTCGGCACGCCGAGCGCGGCGCTGCGCGTCGGCGGGCTCGAGGAGTCGATCGTCGACGAGCAGACCGGCCTGCTGGCCGACAGCCCCGAGGAGCTCGCCCAACGCGTCGCCGCGCTCGCCGCGGACCCGCAGCGGCGCGACGAGCTCGGCGCCGAGGCGCAGGCGCGCGCCCGCGGGTTCACGTGGGACAACACCGCGCGGCAGAACCTCGACGTCCTCGAGCGCGCGGCCGAGACCGAGCGGCCGTCCGTGCGCGCCGGCGTCCGCGGATCGGAGACCGCCAAGGCCGCGGGCATGGCCATCGCCACGCTCGCCGGCAACGCGATCGCGATCGTCTTCACCGTCGTCTTCACGCGCCTGCTCGGCGTCGGCGAGTACGGCTCGCTGGCGTCGCTGCTGTCGACGCTCACGATCCTCGCCGTCATCGGCTCGGCGATCCAGGTCGCGGTCGCGCGCGAGACCGCGCTCGGCCACCTCGGGGGCGACGGGGCCGTCGAGGCGACGGTCGAGCGGTGGCTGAGACAGCTGCTCCTCGCCGGGGTCGCGGTCACCGCGGCGTCGGTGCTCCTGCGCGAGCCGATCGCCGACCTCGTCGCCGTGCCCGAGCACGAGTGGGCCGCCGCGGCGATCCTGCCGACCGGGGTCCTGTGGCTGATCCTCAGCGTCCTGCGCGGAGCGTTGCAGGGTCTGCACCACTACTCGGCGCTGGCCAAGAGCGTGATCGTCGAGGCGATCGGGCGCCTGTTCTGGGGCCTCGTCCTCGTCGGCGCGGGCGCCGGCCTGACCGGCGCGTTCCTCGGCACGCCGCTGTCGATGGCGCTCGTCTCGGTCGTCATGGTCGTGATGCTCCGCCGCAAGGTCGGGGGCGTCGCGTCCGACCGCGAGCCGCGCACGCTGCGCTCGCTCGTGGTCGGCGGGTGGGCGCCGATCATCGGCCTCGTGTTCCTCGCCGCGCTGCAGAACGTCGACGTGATCATCGCCAAGCACGAGATGAGCGACGACGACGCCGGGGCCTACGCGGCCGCAGTCGTCGCGGCGAAGCTCGTCGTCTGGGTGGCGATCGGCGTCGGCCTCTACCTGCTGCCGGAGGCCACGCGGCGCGCGGCGGCCGGGCTCGATCCGCGGCCGGTCTTCCTCAAGACGCTTGCCGTCGTCGGGCTCATCGCGCTGCCGGCGCTGGCGATCTTCGCGCTCGTGCCGTCGTTGCTGCTCGAGCTCGCGTTCGGACCGGAGTACACGACCGCGGCCGACGCGCTCATCGTCCTCGGGCTGGCCATGACGCTGCTGGCGGTGGCGTACCTGACGGTGCAGTACATGCTCGCGCTGCGCCAGACGGCGTTCCTGTGGGTGCTCGGCGTCGTCGCGGTGGCCGAGCCGTTCCTGCTCACCGCGGGCGACTTCGGGATCGTCTCGTTCGCCGGCATCGTGCTCGTGATCCAGTGCGCCGCCGCTGCCGGCGCGCTCACCCTCGGGCTGCGCCGCCCGCGCGTGCAGACCGCATGAGCGCGCTGCCGCCCGACGTCGACGGCTGGCTCACCGAGGCACAGGCCGGGCGGCTGGACGCCGCCGCGCGGACCGTCGGCGCCGGCGGGCGGATCGTGGAGATCGGCTCGTTCCGCGGGCGCTCGACGATAGTGCTCGCCCGCGCGGCGGTCGACGGCGTGGAGGTCGTGGCGATCGACCCGCACCTCGGGTCGGACCGCGGGCCGCAGGAGATCGCGGCGAACGAGGCGCTGGGCGAGGACGACACGCGGACGTTCCGCAACAACCTCGCGCAGCACGGCGTGCTCGAGCGCGTCCGGCACGTACGGGCGATGTCATCCGACGCGCACGACGCCGTCGCGGACCCGATCGACGTCCTGTGGGTCGACGGCGCGCATCGCTACGGCCCGGCGCTCGCCGACCTGCGCGACTGGGGCGCGCGCGTGCGGCCCGGCGGGAGGATGCTCGTCCACGACGCGTTCTCGTCGGTCGGGGTGACGCTCGCGCTGTTCCGCGGCGTCGTCTTCTCGCGGCGCTGGCGCTACGTCGGGCGGGCCGGGACGCTCGTCGAGTACGTCCGCGAGCCGGCCGGTGCGTCGTCGGCGCTTCGCCAGGTCGCGCTCCTGCCGTGGTTCGCGTTCAACGTCGTGCTGAAGGTGCTGACGCTGCTGAAGATCCGGAAGGGCCCGTGGCCGCACTGAGCGCGCTGCGCGACGCCGCGATGCGCCCGGGGCGGGTCGTGCGGGTGCCGATGGGGATGGCCGCGGGGGTCCGGCTCGAGATCGACGACAACGGCTCGGTCCACACGTACCTGGGGACGGCCGAGCTCGAGCTCGCACGGCACGTGCGCCGGGCCGCGCAGCCGGGCGCGGTCTGCTTCGACGTCGGCGGCCACGACGGGTGGTACGCGATGATCTTCGCGCGGATGACCGGCGCTCCGGTCGTCTCGTTCGAGGCGGACGCGGGCGCGATCGAGCGGATCCACCGCAACCTCGCGCGCAATCCTTCGCTGCTGCCGTTGGTCACGGTGCGGCACGAGATGGTCGGCGAGGACACGATCGATCGGCTCGTCGCCGACGGCACCGTGCCGGCACCGTCGCTGCTCAAGGTCGACGTCGACGGAGGCGAGGTCGGTGTCCTGCGCGGCGCGCGGCAGGTCCTGGCCGAGCACCGCCCGCACGTCATCGTCGAGACGCACACGGCAGGGCTCGAGCGCGACTGCGGTGACCTGCTCGTCGAGGCCGGCTACCGCCCGGTGATCGTGCCGCAGCGCAAGCGGTTCAGGCAGAAGCGCCCGGCGGCCCATAACCGCTGGCTCGTCGCGCACCCCTGAGCTGCCGCGCCAGCGCGGCGCCGAGCAGGAAGATCGCGGCGACGCCGACCCAGTGCGCGGCGATCCGCTCCACCGCGAGGTTCGTGTTGTAGCCGCCCGGGTCGTCGACCGGAACGGCGAGGTAGAGGATCGGGACGACGGTGAGCAGCAGCGCGCCGCCGGCCAGCGCGAGCTGCTTCGCGCCGATGCCGCGCCACAGGATGAACGCGACCGCGGGGCCCATCACGATCCCGGCGCGGATGGCGAAGACGAAGCCGAGGAGGAGCGCCGCCACGACGCCCGCGGCCAGCGCCTTGCGCAGCGACCACCGCGTCGGCTTCGCGTCGTGGATCGGGTGCTGCGCAGCGGTCGCGGGGATCGGATGGCGCGGGCGGCGGGCGAGGACGACGATGAGCAGCAGGCAGACGATGAGGGACACGACGTAGGCGGGCGGGAGGAGGCGGTTCGGCGCGAACGCGAACGACGCCTTCGTGCAGCCGGTCGGGACGGGCCAGCCGTTCGCGTAGCCCTGCATCGGGCGCGGCCTGCCGAGGTCCTCGCCGTCGCAGGTCGCGCGCCAGCCCTCGTTGTAGCTCTCTCCCAGCACGAGGTACGAGGGCTGGTCGACCTCGAGCCGGACGCCGTCGCGCTTGCCGCGGCCGGGGTCGCCGCCGTCGACGACCCTCCCGTGCGCGGTCGGAGCGGGACGGCCCGGGGTGGTCGAGTCGATCTCGGGCGTGGCCTCGCCGAGCTGCGGGACCGGGTCCCGACCGCTCCCCTCGCCGCCGCCGCCGGGTCCGTCGTCGATCTCGGGTTCCAGCTCATCCGTCCTCGGCATCGGCTCGCCACGCCGCTCCGCCTCGCGGACCCGGCGCTGGATCTCCTCGATCGCGCGGGCGATCGACTCGTCGTCCGGCGCTGACATCGGCGGGGTGAGGATCTCGTCGATCTCGGTGATGCCGGCTGACGGTGACTCGAGCCGCAGGTGGTCGACCGTGAGCGGCCCGGGAAGGCCGGTCACCTGCTGCTCGCCAGTCGCGAGCCGGGTCGGGCCGTCGCAGGTGACCGCGGCCAGCGCCCGCCCCTGCTCGACGTCCGCGACCTCTCCCACCGGGCGGAGGTCGACGATCCCGCCGGTGGTGCGAACGCGAGCGTCGCCGCAGCGGCCGTCGAGCCTGCCGCCCGAGTTGGCGATGCGCGCTCCGGGGACGCCCCCGATGTCCGCGATCCCGACCGCGCGACGCTGGCGGAGCCGGTCGGGCGTCCCGGTCAGGAAGCGGGCTTCGAGCACCTCGAGCACGAACTCGCGACCGCGGATCGGGCGCTGGAGCTCCACCGCGCCCTCGGCGGTGACGCCGACCGTCTGGCCGCCGATCCGCACGAGCGTCGGCCGGCGGACGACGGCGTCCGGCGCGACGAGCCGCAGGCGGCGCAGCGTGGTCGTGCGGTCGAGCGTGAACCGCACCGACGCGCGTCCCTCCCACGCGCCGATCCACGCGGTGCGCGGGTTCCCGTCGAACGCCTTCGACGCGCGGTGCCGCGCGAGGTTCTCGAACAGCCCACTCGACGTCGCCGTGACGGTTCCCGTGGTCTTCGTCAGGCGGTCGAGGACGGGCTCGCCGCGCGCGTTCGGGCGCACCCACGCGTCGACGTTCCACTCGCGCGACACGGGCGGGTCGATGGTGCGGCTGAGCTGGGGCTCGGGATCGACGCGGTCGCGCAGCCGGTAGGACTGGAACGGGCCGACGGGGCCTCCTCCCTCGTGCCCCGGAGCGTCGACGGTCTGGCGCGACAGCAGGTAGGTGAGGGCGCCCGGGTACGTCGGCGTCAGCGCGCGTTCGGCGAGGACCGGCGGACGCAGTGACTCGCGCAGCTCGACTCCGGGGATGCGCAGCTCGCTGATGCCGCCCGCGCCACCGGACCGGTCGCCCGGCTGCGTGACGTCGAGGATCGCCACGCGGACGCGGTCGACCTCGCCCGGCACCTCGACGCGGTTCGTGCCCGGTCTGACGGCGACCGCCCTCCCGTTGACGGCGATCCGACGCGTGCGGCCGAACCGGTCGGAGTAGGGCGTCACGTCGACGTGGCCGATCCGGCGAGGGCGGTCGAGCTCCACCTCGAGGTAGTGGCGCGAGCGGGCGAGTGCGCGGTCGGCGAGCCAGGCGGTCTTGTCGTCGCCGTCGAGCGCGGCGAACGGGCGGTGCTCGGGGAACTGCGTGATCTGCGGTGAGAACGGCGCCTCGATGCGCTTGACACCCGCGTACCGCGCCACGGTCTGCGCGTCGGGTCCCGCCGCGAACGGGTCGAGCAGGGCGCCGTCCTCGGAGACCTCCTGCCGCGGCGTGAGGAGGAACCCGCGGTTGCCTCTGAGGCGCGAGGACACGAAGGCCTGGCGGCGGTTCGTGTCGGTGACGACGACGCTGCTCGCTCCGTTGATCGCTTTGGCGTCGAGGTCCGCGGCGTAGGCGAGCGGGCGGTCCGGGTCGAGCGCGCCGAAGCCGGCCAGCGCCGTCACGCCCTGCGCGCCGCCGTCGACGACGGTCATCCCGCGGCGGGGCAGGAGACGGACGATTCCGCCGGTGCTGGCCTGCGCGACGCGGACGCGCGGGAGGCGCTGCGGCGGGGCGATGCGCCCGGACGCCGCGGACTCGAGCTCCTTCGGGCCGAGGTCCTTCAGGCCCATGACGGGCTCGTCCATGTATGCCGCCCACCCCTGCGGCAGGCCGACGCCGAGCGCCTCGCTCGCCTCGACGGGACCGGGCTCGCCGCTGCGCGTGCGGTCTCCGTCGGCCTGGGTGACGACGGCTCCGGCGCCCATGAGGTCGACGAGCGGGACGAGCTGGCCGGGGAGCGCGCGCTCCTGGCTGACGAGGTCGTCGACGGCCCAGTGCAGGTCGATCGCGCGCAGGTCGGCGTACGGGACGAGCGTGCGCTGGGCGACCGGCCGCTCGGTCAGCGACGGGAGGATCGGGTCGATCGTCCCGCCCCAGTCGTAGTAGGCGAAGAGCTGGCCGGGGAGCACGAGCGCGCGCTCGTTGCGCGGGAGGCGGTCGACCGCATCGGCGGTCTCCTCCCAGTAGCCCGGGACGTCGAACGCGAGCTGCTTCTCGGGTGCGGTCCCGGTGGTGAGCGGCCAGGCCGCGAGCGCGACGAGGAGCGCCGCCGGGATCCCTGCGATCCAGCGCGCCTTCGCCCACGCGGCGGCGAACGCGGCTCCTCCCAGCGCGGCGAGCCCGAGGGCGAGCAGCGGCCCGGCCTTGTACGTCGTCCTCAGGAACTGGACCGCCTCGACGTGGTTGTAGGTGAAGGTCAGCGCGCGGCGCAGCGGCGTTCCCTCGGGGAAGCCGGCGACCATCACGAGCAGGCCCGAGAGGGCGAGCAGGGCGAAGAACGGGCCGTAGCGCCAGCGGCGCGTCCACGCGAAGCCGAGCAGGGTCAGCCCGGGGACCGCGAGGCCGGCGAGGACGACCGGCCAGTGGAACAGCAGCACCGGGCCGTGCGAGGCGAACGGCCGCAGCTCGCCCCCGTAGCCGACGCCGATGTAGCTCGTCCAGAACCCGGCGAGCCGCAGCGACTCGGTGATCGACGTGGTCTGCCAGATCGTGCCGGGCTGCTCGGTGAACGGGAGGAAGCCGACGCCGAACCGCGCGTGCACGAGCAGAGGAAGGACCCACCAGACGTTCGCGAGGATGGTGACCGGCGCGAGGCGGACGAGGAACGGGCGGATCGCGCCCTTGGCGACGCCGCCCGCTGCGTAGCGCTCGTAGAGGAGGAAGAGCGCGGGACCGAGCAGGATCCATCCCGTCGTCGCGGCGTTGACGCCTCCGCCGGTGCAGGTCAGGGCGAGCGCGAACAGCGCCGGCCAGCGCCAGCCCTTCGGGTCGCGGAGGCCGCGGTGGATGGCGAGCAGCAGCCACGGGAGCGCGGCGTACGCGAGCAGGGCGACGCTCGTGCGGTTCGCGTAGACCGCGACGTAAGGGTTGAGCACGTAGAGGACCGCAGCGGCGACGTGGACCGGCCCGCGGCGCTTCTCGGGCCAGAGCGCGTCGAGGAGCCTGACCATCCCGTACGCCGAGAGCGCGAACAGCGTCCCCAGCCACAGGCGGTGGACGAGCCAGACCGGCAGACCCGCGGCGTCGCCACCGGCGAACCACGGCGCCATCGGGAACAGGTAGCCGCCGTACTGGCCACCGAAGACGTGGCCGAGCTGCCCGGTGGGCGTCCACGCCGACGCGACGTCGGCGAGGAACCCGGCGGGATCGACGTAGAGGTCGACCTTCGTGTCGGCGACGACCGTCCCCGGTCGCTGGACGAGCGCCAGGAGATACGCCGCGGCAACCAGACCGGCCCCGATGGCGCGCTCGCGGCGGCTGGCCTGCATCGGCGCGCAGCGTACTTCGTGCGGGGACTGTCCCCTCAGGTGGTTAGCCTCGGCCGCGTGCGTCGCTCTGCCCTCGTGACCGTTCGCGCGGTGTTGATCGGCGGGCCGGTCGTGCTGGCGTTCTTCGACGGTGGGTACTTCGCCGGGCCTCGGCTGGTTGCGGCGATCGGGGTGTGGGCGCTGGTCGCGGTCGCCGCCTTGGCGCTCGAGGAACGGGCTGCTCCTCGGGGTCCCGCGCTCGCTGCCGTCGGTGGCCTTGCGATGCTCGCCGGGTTCACGGCGCTGTCGACCGCGTGGGCTCCGCTGAGCGGACCCGCCGAGGACTCCGCCGAACGGGCGGGCCTGTACCTCGGGGCGATGGTCGCGGCGTTCCTGGCGTTCCGCCCGCGGGGTGCGCTGCGCGCGGCCGAACCGGCGATCGCGGCCGGCGTGCTCGTCGTCGTCGGGTACGGACTCGCCGGGCGCGTGCTGCCCGACGTCGTCGTGCTCGAGCGCACGATCAGCGCCGGCGGGCGGCTCGACCAACCGCTGACCTACTGGAACGCGCAGGGCGCCCTCGCCGCGATCGGGCTCGTCCTCTGCGCGCGGATCGCCGGAGACCGCGCGCGGCCGGTCGCGCTGCGCGCCGCCGCCGCGGCGGCAGCAGCCCCGCTCGGGCTCGGGCTCTACCTGACGTTCTCGCGCGGCAGCCTCACCGCCCTCGCGGTCGGCCTCGCGATCCTGCTCGCGCTGACCCCGACCTGGGCGCAGCTGCGCGCCGCAGCGATCGCCCTCGAGGGCGGCGTCGCGCTGGCGATCGTCGCGAGCCTGCTGCCCTCCGTCGAGGACGCGGGCGACAGCGCGTCGGAGGGCGCGATCATGCTTGTCGCGCTGCTCGCCGTGGCCGGGCTCGCCGCCGCCGCGCAGGCGTGGTCGGCGCGCGCGGAGGACGACGACGCGACCCGCACCGGCCCACTCCCCTCACCGGCGCGAGCGCTCGCGTGGGCGGCTGCGGCGCTCCTCGTCGTGGCGCCGTTCGTCGTGGCGGCCGCCGACCGCGGTGACCGAACGCAGTCCGCGCCCGCCTTCGGCTCGAGCGCCGAGCGCCTGGCCACCGGCGGCAGCGACCGGATCGAGTACTGGGAGGCCGCGGTCAAGGCCTTCGCCGAGGACCCCGCGGTCGGCGGCGGCGCGGGTTCCTTCGCCGCGGCATGGC
>CADCVT010000193.1 GCA_902806215.1 uncultured Solirubrobacteraceae bacterium
AGTCGATGATCGACGCGGGCATCCTCGAGGGCGACTTCGTGGTGGTGCGCAAGCAGGAGACCGCGAGCGACGGCGAGATCATCGTCGCGCGGGTGGGGGAGGAGGCGACGGTCAAGCGGTTCTTCCGCGAGGCCGACGGCCTTGCCGATGTCGCGCACGGTGGGCGGATACCCGTGCTTGGACGAGTACGACTTGATGAAGTCGAAGATCTCCTGCTGGCGCTTCGTCAGGTCCACGGGCAAAGCTCCTGTGCGGGGGTTTCCGGGGTCGAACCGAACATGTGTTCGTGGACCTTAGGGGGTGCCCAGGACGGATGCAACGTCGCGCTACGATGTCGCGGCCCCGGCGGCGGTGGCGGAATTGGTAGACGCGCAAGGTTGAGGGCCTTGTGGGGGATAACCCCGTGGAGGTTCGAGTCCTCTTCGCCGCATAGGACGAAGGGCCCGCTTAGCGCGGGCCTTTCTCGTTCCAGAGGCCGTATGTTCGTCCGTTCCGCAGCCTTCCCGGCGCCAGTTCGGGCGGGTCGCCGCGGGCGTCCCCCGTCCTTCACGTGTTCTGAACACGGGCGCCGATACGGTGGCGGCCATGCGCAGACTGCTCAGCCTCCTGTTCCTCGTCGCCGCCGTCGCCTCCGCGGGCTGTGGAGCCGACGACTTCACGCCCGAGGACGTCGCGAAGGCGGCGGAGACCACGCTGGGCGAGGAGACTGCGCGCACCGACGTGCGCATCGGCGTGAGCGGCCTCGGCCTGCCGCAGCCGCTCGCCATCACCGGCACCGGCGCGATGCGGCTCGACCGCGCCCTGTGGGACCTGACCTTCGACCTCGGGCCGGCGTTCACGATGCTCGGTCTCGACCAGGCGGCGAAGTCGCGCGTGCTGTGGCGTGACGAGCTCATCCACGTCCAGGTGCCGGAGATCCCGGGCTTCCAGCTGCCCGGCGGCAAGGACTGGGTCCGCCTCGACCTCGGCCGCGTCGCCCAGAAGCAGGGCGCCGACGCCGACGCGCTCGCGTCGCTGCTCAACATCGACCCCTCCACCTGGTTCGCCGCGCTCAAGCGCACGAAGAAGGTCACCGAGGTCGGCGACGAGAAGATCGCGGGCGTGGAGACGACGCACTACCGCGGCACGATCACGAACGCGGACTTCATCGCCGCCCTGCCCGCCGGCAAGCGCGAGGCCGCCAAGCAGGCGCTCGAGTCGTTCGGCACCAAGGCCGCCGACGCGTCGACGCTCGACCTCTGGATCGACGACGACGACCACATCCGCCGTCAGGAGCAGCGCGTCGACACGCCGGCCCAGCAGGGCGTGCCGAAGGGCAAGGTCACCTTCACCTTCACCTTCCGCGACTTCGGCGTCGCCGTCGACCCGAAGGCGCCCGCGGCGTCCGAGGTGTACGACGCGACCGAGGCGGCCGCGACGGCGCTCGCCGGCGCGAAGTGACGCGAACGACTGTCGCCGACGAGCCAGGTTCCGTAAACACGTGTCGCCGGCCGCTACGCGCCGCGGCGCGCGATGGCCACGGCTTCCTCGACGCCTTGCGTCCACGGCTCCCCGTGACCGGGGAGGACGGTCTCGGCGCGCGTTGCGGCCAGGACGTCCAGCGACTGCAGCGCGAGCTCGGCGTCATCGGTGTCCGGGCCGCGGATGACCTGCGGACCGCGCTTTCCCTCGGTCATGTCCAGCGTGACCAGGGCGTCGCCGCTGAACAGCAGGGAACGGCCCTCGAGCAGCACCGCGCAGCTGCCGGGCGTGTGCCCAGGCGCGTGGACGACCCGCGGCGAGCCGGGCACGTCGAGCACCTCGCCGTCGGCGAGGTGATCGAGCTCGGCAACGGCCGGCACGCGGGTCACCCCGTTGGCGAGCACGTGCAGCATGTAGATCCGGTACCAACGCTGCCGCAGGAACGGCAGGCGCTGCTTTAACCGTACGCCGCCACGGTCGCCGCGGACGGCCGGCGCGTCAGCGGGATGCGCGTGCACCGTGGCCCCGGCCGCCCGGAAGCGCTCGGCGTTGCCGGCGTGGTCAGGATGATGGTGGGTGATGAGCACGGCGTCGACGTCGCTCAGCGCGTAGCCGAGGCCGGCGAGCGCCGCGTTCGCACGGCGCCAGTCGCCGGGCAGGCCGGCGTCGAGCACGGTGAGCCGCCCTCCCTCCTCCAGCACGTACCAGTTCGTGTAGCGGGTGGCCAGGCGATGCACGCCCGGCGCGATCGTCGTTAGGCGGAGCGCCATCCTCCGCGTATGTTGACCGATGTCCGCCGATTACGGCGTCAGGCCAGGACGCGGCTGGGCCGCCCTGCGGCGTCCGCGCCGCCGGAGCCGCGCCGGGGCGGCGAGAAGCGGACCTCGATCGGAAAGGGGCGTCGAACCTGCGGCGTGATCCGGCTCGACCGTCCCGCGGGCGCGAGTCGACGCGTCGGCAAGCGCAGGTTTTCTGGCGCGCGAACGTTCCAGTCCGCATGAGGATCACCACGCCGCGACTCGCCCTGAGCCTGATCGCCGTCGGAGCCGCTGCGACCGCGGCGCAGGCCGCGACCCCCGAGGGGGGAGAGGTCTCCTCCTCGAAGCCCTCGGTCTCGTGGTCGGGAGCCCTGTTCAACTCCGGGCCGCAGTTCAGCGCCTGGGAGGCGGACCCGAGCGCTCCGTGCGCGGGCCCGGAGGTCTGCGACCCATTCGAGCTGAAGGTCTCCAAGGCCGGCAGCCTCACCGTCACGCTCGGCGACTCGGCGGCGCCGTCCAACGGCACCGCGACCGCCGGCTACCGCATCACCAAGCCCGACGACACGTACGAGTTCGTCTACGGCGAGTCGACGGTCGAAGCTCCGTTCACCTACACGTTCGACGCCAAGGCCGGGACCTACGTCTTCCACGCGGCGGACGCCGTCTTCGGCTGCTGCGTCCCGCACGACTACTTCGGGAAAGCGGCGCTCGAGAGCGCCGACGGCACGCCCCCGGCCGGTGGCGG
>CADCVT010000194.1 GCA_902806215.1 uncultured Solirubrobacteraceae bacterium
AGAAGCCGAAGACCAAGAAGGTCGGCAAGGCCAAGCGCCCGTCGCTGAAGATCGACGAGAAGAAGTCGTACACCGCGACGCTCGAGACGAACTGCGGCGACATCGAGATCGCCCTCGACGTCAAGCGCGCCCCCAAGACCGTGGCGTCTTTCGTCGCGCTCGGACGCAAGGGCTTCTTCGACGGCCTCGGCTTCCACCGGATCGTCCCCGGCTTCGTCGTCCAGGGCGGCGACCCGGCCGGCACCGGCAACGGCGGTCCCGGTTACGACGTCACCGAGACGCCCCCGTCGGACCTCAAGTACGCCAAGGGCACCGTGGCGATGGCCAAGACCGCGATGGACGCGCCGGGCACGTCGGGCAGCCAGTTCTTCATCGTGACCGCCGAGGACGCCGGCCTGCCGCCCGACTACGCGCTGCTCGGAAAGGTCACCAAGGGCGACGACGCGGTCAAGAAGATCGAGGCCGTCCCCGCCGAGGGAGACGGCCAGCCGACCGAGCCGGTCGTGATCTCGAAGCTGACTATCGAGTCGAAGTAGCGCCGCGCGCCGCGAGCGCCTTCTTCTGCTTGCGGCGCCCGAAGAAGGCCAGGCCGCCGAGGATCATCGCGACGATGAGCAGCCCGAGGAAGAGGTCGTAGGCGAAGGAGAACCCGCCGAACGGCAGCGAGATCAGGTTCGCCAGCAGGATCCCGATCAGCAGGACGGCGAGGACGAGCGCGACGATGATCGCGATGCCGCGCACGCGGGCCATGCGGCCGGCGCCCGGGGGCGGGGCGAGCAGGCCCATGAGGCGCAGCAGGAAGAGCTGGCGGCCGCTCGGCGGTGCCTGACCCAGGCGCTCGACGGCGGCCTTGAGGTCATCGGGACGGCGCTCTGCCAGCGCGAGCGACGCGTCGGCCATGCGCCGCAGGGCCATCCGCTCCTGCGGGCGCGCCGCAGAGATCGCGCGCTGGAAGTACTTGCGTGCCGCCGCGGCGTCGTAGCGCTCGGACGCGCGGGCGCCGAGGATCGCCAGTGCTGCGGCCTTGTTCTTCTGCTCGCTCTCGAGCTCCTCGTCGGAGCGGGACTCGAGCTGCTGCATCGCGGCGAGCGCGCTTCGCTGCTCGACGCGGACCTGTCGCTGCTTCGGTGGCACGAGCGCCAGTGTACGCTCGCGGACCGTGATGGCCCGGCTCACAACGATCATCTGCCTGCTCGCGCTCCTCGCGCCCGCGGGCGCGCTCGCTCAGGACAACCCGTTCGGCCCCATTCCGCAGGCCCCGCCGCAGCAGACGGCGCCGCCCGAGGACGAGGAGACGCGCGACCCGTTCGCGCAGGACGAGGGGCTCAGCAGCCGCCAGCAGCTGCTCATCGTCCTCGCCGGCGGCATCTTCGTCCTCGGCATCGCGTGGTTCATCCTGCGCGACGCCCGGCGCGCCGCGCCGATCATCGAGCACCGGCCCGAGAGCGAGGGCGGGACTGCCTCGAAGGGCACCCGCGCGCCGAAGAAGCAGCGGGTCAGCCAGGGCCGCGCGAAGGCCAAGCAGGCGCGGCGGGCGCGAAAACGCAACCGATGACCGTCGTCCGCTGCCCCTGGGCGACGACGCCGGACTACGCGGACTACCACGACAACGAGTGGGGCAGGGCGGTCCGCGGCGACGACGCGATCTACGAGCGCCTCTCGCTCGAGGCGTTCCAGTCCGGGCTGTCGTGGCTGACGATCCTGCGCAAGCGCGAGAACTTCCGCGCGGCGTTCGCCGGGTTCGCGATCAACCGTGTCGCGACGTTCGGCGACGAGGACGTCGAGCGGTTGATGAACGACGCGGGCATCGTCCGCAACCGGGCGAAGATCGAGTCGGTCATCGCCAACGCCCGCGCCGCCGCCGCGATGGACGAGTCGCTGTCGGATCTCGTGTGGTCGTTCGCACCGGAGCCCGGTCCCGCGCCGCGGTCGCTCGACGACGTCCCGGCGATCACTCAGGAATCGAAGGCGCTCGCGAAGGCGCTGAAGGCGCGGGGCTTGCGCTTCGTCGGTCCGACGACCGCGTACGCAACCATGCAGGCGTGCGGTCTCGTCAACGACCACCTCGCCACATGCTCGTTCCGGTAGCGATGCGATCTCGCGTCGAGTGCGATACACCTTGTCTGTGACTCGCGCAAGGATGCTCGTCTGCGAGGACGCGATCGGGTACCGGATGCTCATCAGCCGCTGGCTGGAGGACGCCGGAGTGGAGGTCGTCGGAGAGGCCACCTCGTGGGAGGAGGCCGAGCGGATGGCCGCCGAGCTGACGCCCGACGCCGTCATCGCCGACCTGTGGATGCCGACGCTCGACATCGACGCGCTGCAGCGCCTGCGTGCGGCCGTGCCCGATGCCGCGCTCGTCTCGCTCAGCGGCCTGAGCGCCGACGAGGCCGAGAAGCTCGTCGGCTCGACCGGGGCGATCGACCTCTTCCTCTCCAAGCGCCAGCCGCCGGCGGAGATCGTCGAGTCGTTGCGGTCGTTCGTGCGCAGCCGCCTCGCGGTGGACTAGATCCCCTGGCGACCGGGGTAGAGCGCCCGGCATGGACCTCCACGCTCAGGAGTTCAGGAAGATCGTCGACACGCTGCGGCACGCCGCGGCGGCCCTGCGCGAGCACGACGTTCGCTACTGCCTCGGCGGCAGTGTCGCCTCCTGGGCGCGCGGCGGGCCGGAGACCGTCAACGACCTCGACCTCATCGTGGACCCGGCGCACCTGCAGAACGCGGTCACCGCGCTCGAGGGCATCGGATGGAGGTCGGAGACGCCGCCGGAGGGGTGGCTCGTCAAGGTCTGGCACGAGGACGTCCTCGTCGACCTCATCCACACCGTCACCGGCTACGAGTCGGTCGAGGAGATCCTCCAGCGGGCCGAGGACATGCGCGTCGCGTCGCTCGACATCCCCGTCGCCGCGATGGAGGACGTGCTCACCCCGAAGCTGCTCGCGTTCGACGAGCACTACCTCGACTACACCGGTGCGCTGCGGGCCGCCCGGGCGCTGCGCGAGCAGATCGACTGGAACGTGCTGCGCGAGAAGACCTGCGACTCGCCGTACGCCCGCGGGTTCTTCTGCCTGCTCGAGGCGCTCGAGATCATCGAATCGCAACAAGTTCGCGCATAGCGCCGGTACGCTGCGCAACGCTTGCGCACGCACCACCACGCCGAGTTCACTGCCGGCGCGCTGGCGGATCACCGCGAGCGCACCGTGTCCGTGTGCCTGCCCGCCCGCAACGAGGCCGCGACGATCGGCGCGATCCTCGAGGTCCTCATGTCGTTGCGCGAGCGGCGCGTCGTCGACCAGGTCGTCGTCGTCGACGACTCGACCGACGGCACGGGGGACATCGCTCGCCGCCTCGGCGCGGAGGTCTTCGATCAGTCGGGGCTCGTGGCCGAACGCGGGCGCGTCAACGGCAAGGGCGACGCGATGTGGCGTGCGCTGTCGGTTCTGCGCGGGGACATCGTCCTCTACCTCGACGCGGACTCCGAGGACTTCGGCGAGCACTTCGCGCTCGGCCTCCTCGGACCGCTGCTGACCGACGACCGCACGCGGTTCGTCAAGGGCTTCTACCGGCGCCCCTGGCAGCAGGGAGGCGTGACGCAGCCCGAGGGCGGCGGCCGCGTCACCGAGCTGACCGCCCGGCCGCTGCTCAACCGCTTCTTCCCCGAGCTGGCGCGCGTCCGCCAGCCGCTGGCGGGCGAGATCGCGGCGCACCGCGACCTGCTCATGCGGCTGCCGTTCTGCTGCGGCTACGGCGTCGACATCGCGCTGCTCATCGACGCGTGGCGCGTGGCCGGCATCGGCGCGATGGCCCAGGTCGACCTCGACGCGCGCCAGAACCGGCACCAGCCGCTCGCCGACCTCGGCGTGATGGCGGCCGCGGTGACGTCGTCGGTGACGTCGCGCCTGGTCGCCGACGGACGCCTCTCGGACCGCGGCTCGGACGCCTTCCTCACCGCGGCGGGGCGGACGCTCGACGTCGATCTGCCCGAGCGCCCGCCGATGGCGGACTACGTCGCGAGCGCGCGGCGCAGCAGGTTCACCGTCGCGTCGGCGTAGTCCGGCTGGTTGAACAGCACCCGCGCCTTCGAGGCCCGGTCCAGCAGGTCGCGCACGAGCAGCGTCGTCGTCGTCACGTCGATCGTGTTCGACACCTCGCCGCTCGCCTGGAAGCGCGTCAGGAACGTCTCGAGACCCTCGCGCCAGGCCGCAGTGACCTGCAGCCAGCCCGGCCAGTCCGCACAGAGCTCGATTCCGCGATTCGCGATCAGGAGGACGTCGCTGAAGCTCTCGGCGGTCGCGAACGATCCGTAGACGAGCGACTCCAGCGCCTCGTCGAACGTTCCGACCTCCGATGCCGTGACGGCGATCTCACCCATGGCCGAGCAGAGCTGCTCGGCCAATGCACCAGGAAGCGCTTCCTTCGACGGGAAGTACAGATAGAAGGTGCCTTGAGCCACGCTGGCCTTGGTCGCGATGCTCGAGACCGTCGTGCGCTCGTATCCGTGTTGTGCGAGGACATGCCTCGCTGCTGTCAGCAGTTGTTCGCGCCGCCCCGGACCGGCACTCACTGCTCCATCCCCAATGGAGCTCATGTGGCAACCGTACCTACCTGGAGCACCCCTGTGCATGTTCTCTTGCCCTTGTGGTGACAACCACTGCATGGCAGTGGATCAGCAGGCACGTCTGGAAGCCCTTCTCGAACGGGGCGAGGACCAGGGGTGCATGAACCTCTCAGAGCTCAACGACGTCATGGCCGCCCTCGAGCTCGAGGACGACGACGTCGGCGAGCTGCACGCCCGCATCGACACGCTCGGCATCGAACTGACCGACGACTGCGGGCGCGCGGGCATCGCCACGACGAAGATCACGCCGCAGGACTTCGCGAGCTCCACGACCGACGCGCTGCAGCTCTTCCTCAACGAGCTGGGCCGCTACCCGCTGCTCACGGCGGCGGAGGAGATCGACCTCGCCAAGCGCATCGAGCGCGGCGACATGGACGCCAAGGACCGCATGATCCTGTCGAACCTGCGGCTCGTGGTCTCGATCGCCAAGAAGTACCAGGGCTCGGACCTGCCGCTGCTCGACCTCATCCAGGAGGGCATCTTCGGGCTCGTCCGCGCGTCGGAGAAGTTCGACTGGCGCAAGGGCTACAAGTTCTCGACCTACGCCACCTTCTGGATCCGCCAGGCCATCCAGCGCGGCATCGAGACGAAGGCCCGCACGATCCGCATCCCGATCCACGTCGGCCAGCGCGAGCGCAAGATCGCCAAGGCCGAGCGCGAGCTGTCGACCCGGCTGGGCCGCATGCCCACCGACGAGGAGATCGCCGAGTACGCCGAGCTGACGGTGGAGCACATCCGCGAGGCGCGCGAGGCCGCCCGGACGATCACGTCGCTGGACCGCCCCGTGGGCGAGGAGGGTGAGACCGCCTTCGGCGACCTGCTCCCGTCGAGCGACCTCCAGCCCGAGGAGGAGGTCCACATCGGCCTGCGCGAGGAGGCGCTGCGCCGCGCGGTGTCGCGCCTTCCCGACATCGAGCAGCAGGTCGTCAAGCTGCGCTACGGCATCAACGGCGGCGGGGCGCCGACGCCGCTGCGCGAGACCGCGGAGCGCGTCGGCATGACGCCCGCCGAGGTCCGCCGCGTGGAGAGTGCCGCGCTCGAGCGCCTGTCGCTGGAGCGCGAGCTCGAAGCCGTGCGCGACGCGGCCTAGCGGCGCCGCCGTAGGACTCGACCGTCAGGCCGAGTCGTCATAAAGTGTGGGCATGAAGGTCCACGGGTCGTTGATGGCGGGGGAGGCCGGCGAGATCGTCGGCGTCTCCGGCACGGCGATCGGGCAGTGGGCTCGCCACGGGTACATCCGCCCGTCGCAGTCGGCCGATCTGCCGCACGTGTACTCCGTCGAGGACGTGGGCGAGGCGTCGATCGTCTCCGAGCTCCTGCGGCGCGGCGTCCGCCACGCCGACGTGCGCCGGGCGATCGACGAGCTGCGCGGATACGGCGAGTGGCCGCTCAGCGAGGCGACACTTGCGACCACCACCTGGGGCGGTCGGCCGCGGATCGTGCTGCGCGAGCCGAGCGGCATCTCGGTCCTCACCGACCGCGGCTGGCAGCTCGTCACCGCGCCGCTCGAGTGCGAGGACGTCCGGCTGCGCCTGCGGCCGGCGCGCGCGGCTTGAGCGGTCACGTCGCGGTCTCCGGGCTCGCCTACGCGCATCCCGGCGGCGACCTGCTGTTCACCGACGTCTCGTTCACGATCCGCGCGGGCGCGAAGGTCGGCGTCGTGGGCGCCAACGGC
>CADCVT010000195.1 GCA_902806215.1 uncultured Solirubrobacteraceae bacterium
TACTCGTCGAGCGTCGTCGCGCCGATCGCGCGCAGCTCGCCGCGCGCGAGCATCGGCTTGAGGAGGTTCGCGGCGTCGACCGCGCCCTCCGCCGCGCCGGCGCCGACGATCGTGTGCAGCTCGTCGATGAAGAGGATGATCTGGCCGGCGGCCTCCTTGACCTCGTTGAGGACGGCCTTCAGCCGGTCCTCGAACTCGCCCCGGTACTTCGAGCCGGCGATGAGCGAGCCGATGTCGAGCGACACGACGCGGCGGTCGCGCAGGGACTCGGGGACGTCTCCGGAGACGACGCGCTGCGCGAGCCCCTCCGCGATCGCGGTCTTGCCGACGCCGGGCTCGCCGATGAGCACCGGGTTGTTCTTCGTGCGGCGCGAGAGCACCTGGATGACGCGGCGGATCTCGTCGTCGCGGCCGATGACCGGGTCGAGCTCGCCGCGCGCCGCGCGGTCGGTCAGGTCGATGCCGAACTTCTCGAGCGCCTGGATCTTGTCCTCGGGCGACTGGTCGGTCACGCGGCTCGTGCCGCGCACGTCGGCGATCGCCTTCGCGAGCTGCTCCTTCGTGGCGCCCGCGCCGCGCAGCGCGTCGCCCGCCTTGGAGTTGTGGCCGGCGAGCGAGAGCAGCAGGTGCTCGGTGGAGACGTACTCGTCCTTGAGCTCGCGCATCTCGTGCTCGGCGGCGCGCAGGACCTGGACGAGCTCGCTCGAGGCGGAGCCCGACACCTCGCCGCCCTCGCCCATCGTGGGCAGCCCGTCGAGCGCGGCGTTCAGCGGGCCGCGGATCGTCTCGGTGCCGACGCCGAGCTTGCGCAGGACGCCGGGGACGATGCCGTCGCGCTGCTCGAGCAGCACGGCGAGGAGGTGCTCGGGAGTGGCCTGCGGGTTGCGGCGCTCCTCGGCGAGGCGCCCCGCGTCGCGCACGGCCTCCTGGGTCTTGATGGTGAAGCGATCAGCGTGCATAAATCTCAGTGGGTTGGACTGAGATCAGTGTAGCGGTTCAGCGCGGCACCGAGCGGGGTAGATCGAGGCTCATGGACTACGTGATCCCCATCCTGATCCTTGCCGTGATCCTCGTGATGGCGTTCGTGGGCTACCGCGCGATCACGTCGAAGGCGGGCGGCAACACCCCCGGCACGCCCGACGGTCGCCCGCTCGGCGACACCGCCGAGGCGCACGACGAGGTCAGCCCGCACGATCTCCCGCTCGACAACCCCGGCCGCCACGCCGCCGAGGAGATGGCCGGCAGCGAAGACGGCACCACGCGCGGCATGGCCGACGGCGGCGGAGCCGGCGGCACCGAGCGGTTCTCGAGCGACGCAGACACCGGCGACAGCGAGGTCGGCGACGCCGAGGCCCAGGGCGGCGCCAAGGCCTGACCCGGCGGCGCGGGCGCTACTGCCCGCGGTGCACGGGGATGACCTCGCCCCGGCGGTACGGCACCATCTCGCCCTTCAGACGGCGCTCGGCTTCGTCGAGCTTCGTCTTCGTGACGTCGAGGTCGTGCTGGAGCTGCTCGGCGCGACGCTGCGCCCGCTCGAGCCGCATCTCGAGCTCGAGGACGCGCTCGACGCCCGCGAGGTTGAGACCGAGCTCGGCCGTCATCTCCTGGATGCGCCGCAGCCGCTCGACGTCGCCGAGCGAGTACAGGCGCGTCCCCTTCGGTGAGCGTTTCGGCTCGATGAGCCCGCGCTGCTCGTACATGCGCAGCGTCTGCGGGTGCATCTCGGCCAGCTCGGCAGCGACCGAGATCATGAACACCCCGCGGTCGCTCGAGACCTCCATCTTGGCGGTGACTCGGCGGCGGGTGCTCATGCGAAGAGGCTCGATCGCGGGTTGCCGTTCATGACCTCGGCGAGCTCGTCGATCGCCTTCTGCTGGTCCTTGGTGAGCGTGTCCGGGACGTCGATGACGAACCGGTAGTGGATGTCGGCGCGGCCCTTGCCGTCGAGGCGCGGCGGGCCCTCGCCGCGCAGCCGCTGCACCGTCCCGTGCTTCGTCCCCGGGGGGACGCGGAGCTTCTTGCGGCCGTTGAGCGTGGGCACCTCGACCTCGGCACCGCGCAGCGCCTCGGGGATCGTCAGCGGCACCTCGACCTCGAGGTTGTCGGCCTTGCGCTTGAACACGGGCGAGTCGGCCACGTGCGTGATGACGAAGAGGTCGCCGGACGGACCGCCGTTTCGGCCGGGCTCGCCCTTGCCGGCCAGCCGGATGCGCGACCCCTCGCGCACCCCCGCGGGGATGTTCACGCGGTACTTCTTGACCGTCCGCGTGGCGCCGCTGCCCTGGCACGTCGGGCACTTGTCCTCGATGACCGTCCCGCTGCCGCCGCACTTCGAGCACGGCTGCGAGATCGAGAAGAGCCCCTGGCCCTGCGACTCGACACCGCGGCCCTGGCACTTCGGGCAGACCTTCGGGCTCGTCCCCGGCTTCGCGCCGCTGCCGCGGCACGTCGGGCACATCGCCGACATCGGCACGGACAAGGACACCTGCGCGCCCTCGATCGCCTGCTCGAAGCTCAGCGACACCTCGGACTCGAGGTCGCGTCCCTTCTGGGAGGTCGAGCGCGGCTGCGTGCGGCCGCCGCCTCCGCCGCCGGGCCCGGCACCGCCGAAGAGGTTCGACAGGATGTCGCTGAACGACCCCGTGTCGAACCCGGGACCGCCCGGGCCGCCGGCGGCGCCGCCGCCGCCGGCCATCCCGCGCAGGCCCCCGCGGTCGTACTGCTTGCGCTTCTCGGGGTCGCCGACGACGTCGTAGGCCGCCTGCACCTCCTTGAAGCGCTCCTCCGCGCTCGCGTCGCCCGGGTTCCGGTCGGGGTGGTACTGGCGGACCAGCTTCCGATGAGCCTTCTTGATGTCATCGGCCGAGGCCTTCCGGTCCACGCCGAGGACGGAGTACAGGTCCTTCATGCCGCGACGATCACCTTCGCCGGCCGGATCACATCCCCGTCGAGGAGGTACCCGGCCTGGTAGACGTCGACCACGGTGCCCGGCTCCGTGCCCTCGACGGGCTGCGTCGCCATCGCCTCGTGCACGTTCGGGTCGAACGGCTCGCCCTTGGGCGAGAAGTTCTGGATGCCGACGCGCGCCATCGCGGACGCCAGCTCGGCCTGCACGAGACGGATCCCGACGGCCAGCTGGTCGTCGTCGCTCGTCGCGGCAAGCGCGCGCTCGAGGTTGTCGAGCGCGGGCAGCAGCTCGCGCACGACCTTCGACACGCCGCGGCGCTCGGCGACCTGCTGCTCGCGCGCCGCGCGCTTGCGGAAGTTGTCGAAGTCCGCCTGCGTGCGCTGCGCCAACGACAGGAACTCGTCGCGCTGCGCGGCCTTGGTCTGCAGCTCGTCGAGGTCCTGCTGGACCGCCTCGGCGTGCTCCGTGGCGGGCGCGGTCTCGGCGACCGCGCCCCCCTCGGGCGCCTCAGGCTCGGAGACCTGCGGCTCGTCCTCCACTAGCGGCCCTCGTCCACGACCTCGGCGTCGACGACGTCCTCCTCGGAGGACGCGCCGTCGGCCGCGGCACCGTCGCCGTTGGAGGCGGTCGGCTCGCCGTTGGCGGCCGCCTGCTCCTGCGCACGCTGATACATGCGCTCGGACACCGCGTGGAACGCGGTCTGCAGCGCCTCGGCCTTGGCGTTGATCTCGGCCGCGTCCTCGGACGTCAGCGCCTCGCGCACGTCCTTGATCCGCTGCTCGATGTCGGCCTTGGCCTCGTCGTCGATCTGCTCGGCGAGGTCCTTGACCTGCTTCTCGGCCTGGTAGGCGGCGTTCTCGCCGTTGTTGCGGGCCTCGGCGAGCTCGCGCAGGCGCTTGTCCTCCTCGGCGTGCGACTCCGCGTCGGTGACCATGTTCTTGATCTCGTCGTCGGAGAGGCCACCGCCGGCCTTGATCTCGATCTTCTGCTCCTTGCCGGTGCCGAGGTCCTTGGCAGACACGCTGAGGATGCCGTTGGCGTCGATGTCGAAGCCGACCTCGATCTGCGGCACGCCGCGCGGTGCGGGCGGGATCCCGGTGAGCTGGAACTTGCCGAGCGACTTGTTGTACGAAGCCATCTCGCGCTCGCCCTGCAGCACGTGGATCTCGACGCTCGGCTGGTTGTCCTCGGCGGTGGAGAACACCTCCGACTTGCGCGTCGGGATCGTCGTGTTGCGCTCGATGAGCTTGGTCATCACGCCGCCCTTGGTCTCGATGCCCAGGGTGA
>CADCVT010000196.1 GCA_902806215.1 uncultured Solirubrobacteraceae bacterium
GCCGCCGGGTTCGACACGCCGTCGGGCCAGTTCCGGATCCAGAGCAAGCAGGTCAACCCCGCCTGGCACGTGCCCAACAGCGACTGGGCCGGCGGCCTGCAGGGCCAGACGATCCCGGGCGGCGCGCCGAACAACCCGCTCAAGGCGCGGTGGCTCGGCGTCAACGGCTCGGTCGGCATCCACGGCACCGCCGAGGAGTGGTCGATCGGCTCGCGCGCCTCGCACGGCTGCATCCGCATGCGCGTCCGTGACGTCATCGACCTGTTCCCGCGCGTGCCGATGGGCACGCCGGTCCTGATCAAGTAGCACCCTCCGCACTCGTTCTACGACACGATGGAGCGGTGCGCTCGCGCCTGCTCCTCCTCGCCGTCGTGCTCGCGGTCGCCGCTCCCGGCTTCGAGACGCCCGCCGCCGCGCTGAGCTGCTCCTACCCGACGGTCGTGGGAGGCGGAGAGCCGCAGTTCCCCGACCCGTACAAGGGCAACTACGACGCGATCATCGAGGGCGTCCCGCTGTCCGGGCCGTCGAACGACGGCGATCTCGGCGAGCCGGCGCGGTTCCTCGTGACGCGCTGGATCAAGGGCAGGGGGCCTCGGATCGTGCCCGTCGGGAGCGCCACGGACACCAGCGTCGGCAGCGTCACGATGGTGACGCCCGGGTACTACCAGCCACGGCCGGGCGAGGTCGCACGGCTGTTCGCCGACCGCGAGCGCGGCATCCTCTACCCCGCCGCCTGCCTGTTCGGCGACGACCGGCCCGAGCCGAGGTCGCCGCTGCGCAAGGTCGCGCGCAGCGAGGTCCGGGACGTCGCCGCCGGTCGCGCGTGGCGTGCGCACTCCCAGCGCGGACGGCAGGGCCTGCACTGCGTCGCCGCGCACCCCGAGGGCCGCCACACCGGCGGCGGTCGCGAGTGCGAGGTGGGCCGGCCGCTGCTCGCGGTCCAGCACGAGGGCGGTCGCGTGCGGGTCGGCTCGACGGCGATCATCGTCGCCGGAACCGGGATCCGGTCGGTCTCGCTGCGGACGCCCGACGGGCCGATCGACGCGCGGCCGCGCCGCGACGGGGTCGCGGTGCTCGAGGTGCTGTCGGGCCGCGTCGACGCGGCCGAGGTGCGCGCGCGCGTCATCCTCGCCGACGGGAGCGTCCGCTGGCTGCAGCCGGCCGGGTACCGGACCGCGCTGACCCCCGATCCGGAGCTCGGACGACCGTGGCGCAGCGCGATCGACGACGGGTTCCCGTTCCGGTTCAGCAAGGCCGACGCGTACGAGCAGTGCGTGGGCGCGAAGCAGCTCGAGGCGCGCGACGGGAACGGCTCGTCGATCGGCTCGGCGGGTCCCGTGTGCGGAGACCTTCGGCGCGATCCGTACTTCTTCGGCATCGAGCAGCCGCGACCGTACGCGGACCGCGAGAACCCGAGGCCCGAGCCCGTCCGCACGGTCGTCCTCGGCGCGGCGCGGCCGTCGGTGGCCGAGGTGGTCGTCCGCGACCCGGCCGGTGAGCGCCGCCTGACGCGCGGGCCGGGCGGGCAGTTCGCCGCGGTGTATCCGGCGTCCGTTGCGCCGGCCTCGCTGGAGGTCACCGTCGTGTTCCGCGACGGCAGCACGGTCACCCACCGCGGTCGCGGCGGCGCGAACGGCCGCTAGGCCGGCGTGCAGGAGGGGCAGCGGCCCCGCAGGACGACGTCGTGCGTCTCGACGGTCCAGCTCAGGCGCTCGCCGAGGTCGTGGATCGCGCGCTCGAGGGCCTCGTCCTCGTAGGACGCGACGCCGCCGCACCCCTCGCAGACGATGTGGTGGTGATGGTCCTCGACGGCGGGCTCGTACCGGACGACGCCCTCGCCGGCGTCGAGGCGCTGGACGAGCTTGAGCTGGTCGAGCACCTCCAGCGCGCGGTAGACCGACGCCAGGCCGACCTCGCGGCCCTCGGCCCGCAGCGCGTCGGTGATCTCCTTCGCGCTGAGGCAGCAGTGCTGGCGGCCGAGCAGCTCGACGACCGTGCGCCGGGCGGCGCCGGCGCGGTAGCCCTCGGTCTCGAGCGTCGTCAGCGCGTGGTCGGTCCAGGCGGACATCTCTGACTGATTCTAGGCCGCGGCGAGCCGCGGCTCGGCGGCCCGGCGCGCCACGAGCTCGAGCGCGTCGAGCGTCGCGGCGATCGCGCGACCGTGCTCGGATCCGCCGCGGCACAGGGCGAGGATGTGGCGGCACGGCGCGTCGCCGACGAGCGGCCGGATCGCCACGCCCGGCGGCGGCGAGGGCTGGGCGAGCCGCGGCACGAGCGCGACGCCGAGGCCCGCGCCGACGAGCGCCTTGAGCGCCGCCCAGTCGGTCGTGCGGTGCTCGACGACCGGCGAGAACCCGGCGACCTGGCACGCGGTCACGAAGACGTGGTCGCACGACCAGCCCTCGAGCGGCGCGACCCACGGCTCGCCGGCGAGCGCGCCCAGCTCGATGCGCTCCTCGCGGGCGAGCGGGTGGTCGGCTGGGACGACCGCGTCGAGGACGTCGC
>CADCVT010000197.1 GCA_902806215.1 uncultured Solirubrobacteraceae bacterium
GCCGGTCAGCGCTTCCAGTGCACGAGCCGCCGTCAGATCACCATCACCGTCCCGAAGGTCGGCAACAGCCGCCTCAAGTCGGTCCGCGTGACGGTCAACGGCAAGCGCCACCGCGGTCAGCTCCGCGGCCGCAAGTCGGTGCGCGTCTCGCTGGCGACGAAGCTCAAGGGCCGCTACACGGTGAAGGTCACCGGCGTGACCCGCAGCGGCAAGCGCGTGAGCACCACGCGCTACTACCGCACCTGCACGCCGAAGGGCACCCCGCTGCCCGCCGGCGCGCCGAAGTCGAAGATCAAGGGCTAGCGGAAACTCGCTAGCGCTCGCTTTCGGTCGGGAGATCGCCCAGGGGGCGATCTCCCCGCCGTCTGCCGGTTAGGCTCGCGGCCGTGAAGGTCGCGCTCCTCCAGGCCGCAGGCGTCCCCGGTGACGTCGCCGCCAACCTCGCGGCGATACGCCGCGCCGCGCACGAGGCCGCCGATGGCGGCGCCCGGCTGATCGTGTTCCCGGAGGCGTTCGTCACCGGCTACAACATCGGCGCCGAGATGCTGCTCGCGCTCGCCGAGCCGGCCGGCGGCGAGCACGTCCGCGCGCTGCGCACGATCGCCGCCGAGGCGGGGATCGCCGTGCTCTGCGGCCTCCCCGAGCTCGACGGCGACAGCGTGTTCAACAGCGCCGTGCTGATCGACCGCGACGGCGAGGTGCTGCTCGCCTACCGCAAGACGCACCTCTACGGCGACCTCGACCGCGGCGCGTTCCGTGCCGGCGACGCGCTCGCCCCGGTGGTCGAGATCGACGGCGTCCGGGTCGGTGTGCTCGTCTGCTACGACATCGAGTTCCCGGAGGCGGCGCGTGCGCTTGCCGTCGCGGGCGCGCACCTCGTCGCCGTGCCGACGTCGCTGATGGAGCCGTCGGGGTGGATCGCCGAGACGCTCGTCCCGGCGCGCGCGGCCGAGAACCAGGTCTACGTCGCGTACTGCAACCGCGTCGGCACCGAGGGCGAGCTCGACTACGTCGGCCTCTCGTCGGTCTGCGCGCCGGACCCGTCGGGCAACGTGTTCGCGGGCAACGCGGAGACGCTGCTCTACGCCGACGTGGATCCGGCCGCGGTCGACGAGGCCAAGGGCCGGCACGACTACCTGCGCGACCGCCGGCCCGGCCTCTACTGATGGCGGCCCTCCCCTCCGCGCCCGTCGACGCGCCGCACGCCGACCACCGGCCGATCACGATGATCGGGCCGGACTTCCCGTTCGGCTACGACGACTACGTGCGCCACCCCGCGGGGCTCGGCACGGTGCCGGACGCTGCGCACGGCACCGAGGTCGCGATCGTCGGCGCGGGGCTGTCGGGGATCGTCGCCGCGTACGAGCTCGCGCGCATGGGTCTGAAGCCGGTCGTCTACGAGGCCGACCGCGTCGGCGGCCGGCTGCGCACCGAGCGCTTCGACGGCCACCCCGACGCGTTCGCCGAGATGGGGGCGATGCGGTTCCCGCCGTCCTCGACGACGCTCTTTCACTACATCGAGCAGGCGGGGCTCACGACGACGCCGTTCCCCAACCCGCTCACCCCGGCGGCGGGCAGCACCGTCGTCGACCTCAAGGGCGTCAGCCACTACGCAACGACGCTCGAGGAGCTGCCGGCGGTGTTCGGCGACGTCGCCCGTGCATGGGCCGCCGCGCTCGAGGAGGGCGCGGCGTTCGGCGAGATGCAGGCCGCGATCCGCGCGCGCGACGTGCCGAGGATCAAGGCGCTGTGGGACCCGATGGTCGCCGCGCTCGACGACGAGACCTTCTACGGCTTCCTCGCGAAGTCGCCGTCGTTCTCGCGCTTCAGCTTCCGCGAGATCTTCGGCCAGGTCGGCTTCGGGACGGGCGGCTGGGACACCGACTTCCCCAACTCGATGCTGGAGATCCTGCGCGTCGTCTACACCGGCGCCGACGACGAGCACCGCTCGATCGCCGAGGGCTCGCAGGCGCTGCCCGAGCGGTTGTGGGAGCAGGCCGGCGGCGGCGCGACGCGGCCCGCCGCCGTCGCGATGGCCGCCGACGGCGACGGCGTGCTCATCACCGACGCCGCCGGTGACGCGCGCCGCTATGCGGCCGTCATCTTCACGCCGCAGAGCTGGCTCATGCTCACGCGGATGCGCGTCGACGAGGCGCTGTTCGCGCCGGACGCGTGGACCGCGATGGAGCGCACGCACTACATGGAGGCGTCGAAGATCTTCGTGCTCGTCGACCGCCCGTTCTGGAAGGACGTGGACGAGGCGACCGGGCGCCACGCGATGTCGATGACGCTCACCGACCGGATGCCGCGCGGCACGTACCTGATCGACCTCGGCGACGACCGCCCGGGCGTCGTCTGCCTCTCCTACACGTGGACCGACGACTCGATGAAGTGGCTGTCGCTGTCGGTGCAGGAGCGCGTCGACGTGGCGGTCGACGCGCTGCGCTCGATCTATCCCGACGTCGACCTGCACGAGCGGATCATCGCGCCGCCGGTCAGCGTGTCGTGGGAGCACGAGCCCTGGTTCATGGGCGCGTTCAAGGCGAACCTCCCCGGCCACTACCGCTACCAGCGCCGGCTCTTCTGCCACTTCATGGAGGGCGGCCCGATCTTCCTCGCCGGCGACGACGTGTCGTGGACGGCGGGCTGGGCGGAGGGCGCGGTGCAGACCGCGCTCAACGCGGTGTGGGGCGTGCAGCGCCGTCTGGGCGGGTCGACGCACCCCGACAACCCGGGCCCGGGCGACCGCTTCGCCGAGCTCGCCCCGGTCGCGCTGCCGGAGGACTAGCGCCGCTAGCGCCAGTTCACGCGCGCGGGCGCGTTGGCGCCCCCATGAAGCTCGCTCGCCTGCTCGGTCTCCTGCTGCTCGTCCTGGCCATCCCGTCGCAGGCGGCGGCGTCGCCGGTGCAGTGCGAAGGGCTCGAGCTCTCGACCGACGGGCGCGTGTTCCCCGAGCCGCGCGTGAGCACGCAGTTCCTGCGCTTCGACGAGTTCCAGTGCGGCATGGCGCTCCTCGAGAAGCGCCACCCCGCGCTCATCGACGTCAAGCGCGTCGGGACCTCGCCCGGCGGCAAGCCGGTCATCGACGTGCTCCTGACCGACGAGCGCGTCAAGCCGGCCAAGGGCAAGGAGAAGGAGAAGCTGCTCGTCGTGTCCTCGATCCACGGCGACGAGGTCGGCGGCCGCGAGGGCGCGGTGCGCGTCATCGAGGACATGGTCGATCCGCGCTTCCTCGCGAACGAGGCGTGGGTGCAGAAGGTGCTCGACCAGTACGTGGTCCACCTCGTCTTCCCGAATCCCGACGGGTGGGTCAACGGCGACGTGCTCGGCTCCGACGGCGCGGGCACGACCGCCTCGCGCGGCAACGAGCACGGGACCGACCTCAACCGCCAGTTCCCGGTCAAGGGCTGGATCTCCACGGCGAACAAGACACTGGCCGAGCCCGAGGGCCGTGGCCTGCTCGACACGCTCTTCGCGAAGGACGGCTGGTACCTCGGCACCGACAACCACGGCCAGCTCCACGACACCTACGCGGCTGCCGGCCTGCAGATCGTCGGGCAGTTCGACTTCCAGAAGTCCGAGACGCTCGCGCGCTTCGCCGACGGCATCACCGAGTCGATGAAGGAGTACGACGTGCTCGGCTCGCTCGAGGACCTGCGCGCCGCCGCCGGCGCCGACCTCGGCGCGTACCACTGGGGCACGCTCTACGACATGCTCGGCTACTCGGCGTCGGGCTCGATGATCGACCACTACAACACGGCCGACGGGCTGAACGGCACCGGCTTCGCGACCGAGCTCACCGTCGGGCGCGAGGTCAACTGGCTGACCTACCCGCCCCAGCTCAACCAGGTCTGGGTCGACTCGATCCGCGCGATCAACTACACGATGTTCCGTCAGGCGATCGACCGCAAGCGCTTCACCTTCCCGGTCGGGTCGCGCGCCGCGTACGTGCGCGACCCGAAGGTCATCCGCCACGACGACGCCAACGGCTCGGGCTACGAGCGCAAGGCCGGCGAGACGATCCCGCAGAAGCCGTACCGCGTCTCGCGCATGAAGTTCTTCGAGGACCTCAACGACGACGCGTCGCGGCCGCTCGCGCAGCTGCGTGTGGGCAAGGCGCGCGGTCGCCTCAACCGCTACGAGACGCTCGTCCTCGCCGGCGACGCGATGCCCGAGGGCTCCGACGAGCAGCGCTGGTACGCCGACCTGCGCCGCTGGGTCGACCGCGGAGGGACCCTGGTCGTGACCGACGGCGCGGTGCAGGGGCTCGCGAAGATGGGGCTGCTCGACAAGTCCGCGATCACGATGGACAAGCACTACGTGGGCTTCGTCGACTTCACCGATCGCGACGACCCGCTCACCGAGGGCCTGCGCGGCGTCGCCTCGCAGACCTACGACACCGTGCCGATCGGCTACCAGTTCGGCTCGTCCGCGCAGAACAGCGCGCCGAACTGGAAGGTCGCGAAGGCCGCGTGGGAGGCCAAGGGCGGCCGGACGCTCGGCACGAACGGCAAGGACAAGACGATCTACGGCGAGCTGCCGGTCGGCGAGGGGCGCGTGCGCTTCCTCGGCGCGCTCCTGCCGGACCCGACCGAGGCGTTCTACCACCCGTACGGGCTGCAGAACTACGCGGTCACCTACACCGGCTACACGCTGCTCGAGAACATGCTCAAGCGGCCGTAGCCGCAGCGTCGAGCCGCGTGCGGATGGCGGTCGCCGCGCGCTCGAAGACCTTCTCGTCGTGCATGAGCTGGAAGTGCTGGTTGGCGGCGGCACCGACGGCGTCGAGCTCGAACGCGAGCTGATCGGGGTCGATCGACGGGTCGAGGTCGCCGGCCTCCTGCGCCTTGCGGACCTCGCGGGCGAGGAACGCGATGAACTCGCGCGCGTCGTCCATGACGACATCGCGCACCGGGCCCGTCGAGCGGCTGTCGAACTCCGCCTTGACGGTGTTGAAGAAGCAGCCGCCGCGGAAGATCTCGCCGCGGTAGTAGGCGAGCCAGTCGTTCATCAGGCGCTCGACCCGCTCGCGCCCGCGGGGCAGCTCGCGTGACGGCCTGACGACGTTGTCGACGAAGCGCCGGCGGGCGGCGTCGATCGTCGCGAGCTGGAGCTCCTCCTTCGAGCCGAAGTGCGCGAACAGCCCGCTCTTGCTCATGCCGAGCTCGGTGGCGAGGCGGCCGATCGTCAGGCCTTCGAGGCCCTCTATGGACGCGAGGTCGGCGGCCGTGTCGAGGATCGACTCGCGCGTCCGGTTGCCGCGGCGCTTGCGGCCGTCCGCCTCGTCGTCCTGCGGAGGCTGGACCTGGGCGAGCGTCTCGAGATCGTCGGGGGTCATGTCCTGCGGAGAAAGTAGCACGACCGTTCGGTTGTGTGGTACAAAGCACGACCGATCGTTCTTTTTCTTTCTGGAGGCACCTGGTCATGGCAGTCGAAGCCGTTCCCGTCGCCGCTCCCGCCGCGGTCTCCCGCGAGCGGAGCGTCCTGCTCGTCGCCGCGGGCGCGGCGTTCCTCGCGCTGCTCGACACGACGGTCGCGAACCTCGCCGTCTCGGACGTCCGCGTCGACTTCGCCGGCACCAGCGTCGGCGCGGCGACCTGGCTCATCACGATCTACGCCGTGACGTTCGCGGCGCTGCTGGCGCCCGCCGGCCGGCTCGCGGACGTCGTCGGGCGGCGGACGTTGCTCGTCGTCGGCGTCGGCGGGTTCACGCTGCTCTCGGCGGCGGCCGCTCTGGCGCCGTCGCTGGCCGCGCTGCTCGTCGCGCGCGGCGTGCAGGGTGCGTTCGCGGCCGCGATGATCCCGGCGTCGCTGGCGGTGGTGCTGGCGGACCTGCCGCCGGAGCGGCGGGCCGTCGCGATCGGCGCCTGGAGCGCC
>CADCVT010000198.1 GCA_902806215.1 uncultured Solirubrobacteraceae bacterium
CCGGAGGGCGCCGAGAGGTCGACCTCGAGGTTGGTGACGACGGCACGGCCCCCGCCGAGCGCCCGGAACCGCCGCAGCCCCTCCTCCAGCCGCGAGAACGAGGTCTTGGCGGCCGACGCGATCCAGCCGTCGTAGTCGCGCGCCGCCCGCTCGATGTCGTACTCGACCATGTAGCCGGCACCGCCGTGCAGCTGCAGACAGGTGTCCATCACCTCGAAGCACGAGCGCTGCGTGAGGAGCTTGGCCATCGTGACCTCCTTGACCGCGTTCTCGCCCTCGACGAACCGGCGCAGCGCGTCGTAGGTCAGCGTGCGCCCGGTGTGCGCGGTCGTCGCCATGTCGGCGATCTTGTGGCGCACGGTCTGGTGCTTGGTCAGCGGCCGCCCGAACGCGTTTCGCTCCTTGCAGTAGGCGATCGTCCGCTCGACCGCGAAGTCCATCGCGCCGACCGCGCCGAGCGCCATCAGCAGCCGCTCCCACTGGAAGTTGGCCATGATGAGCTTGAAGCCCTCGTGCTCGCCGCCGAGCAGGTTCTCCTCCGGCACGAACACGTCGTCGAACGCGATCTCCGCCGTGTCGGACGCGTGCCAGCCCATCTTCTCGAGCGCGCTCGAGTGCACGCCCTCGCCGCGGTCGACGATGAGGAACGAGATCCCCCCGTGGCCGCCCTCGGGCTTCGTGCGCACCGCGGTGACGAGGTAGTGCGCGCGGACGCCGTTGGTGATGTAGGTCTTCGAGCCGTTGACGACGAAGCCGCCGTCGACGCGCGTCGCGCGCGTCTTGAGCGACGCGACGTCCGAGCCCGCGTCGGGCTCCGTGATCGCCAGCGCCGCGATCTTCTCGCCCGCGATCGAGGGGACGAGGTAGCGCTGCTTCTGCTCCTCCGTGCCGAACTTCCACAGCGGCGGCGTGGCGATGCTCGTGTGGGCGCCGATGCCCGCGGCGAGGCCGCCGCTGCCGCACCGCGCGAGCTCCTCCGCGAACACCGCGTCGGCGAGGTAGCCGCCGTCGCTGCCGCCGTACTCGCTCGGGTACTTCAGCCCGAGGTAGCCCTGCGCCGCGCACGACGCGAACACCTCGTCGGGGAACCACTTCGCCTCCTCCCACTCCGTCGCGTGCGGGCGAAGCTCGTTGGCGACGAAGCGCCGGACGACCTGGCGGAAGTCCTCGAGCTCCTCGGTGAAGGGGGGAGTCGTCGGCATCGGGCGGGATCGTACGCTGCCGGGCGTGCGCATCCTCGTCCTCGGCGCCGGCGGTGTCGGCTCCCGTCGATGCGTCGGACCACGTTGCGCTCGTCGCGCTGAACGAGCGCGTTCTCGATCTGGACGACGATCGAGGAGTGCCTGAACCCGCCCGTCGTGTGCGAGCGCGGCTGGTTCCGCGTCGAGCCGTTCTCGGGCGCGGAGACGTTCGTGTTCCCCGAGGGCATCGGCCCGGTCGAGTGCGTGCACGTCGAGCACGAGGAGGTCCTGCTCGTGCCGCGATGGGTCGAGTGCGAGCGCGTGACGTTCAAGTACGGGCTCAGCGACGAGTTCATCGACGTCCTGAGGACGCTGCGCAAGCTCGGCCTGGAGTCGACCGAGCCGGTGCGCGTGCGCGACGTCTCGGTGGCGCCACGCGACGTCGTCGCGGCGGCGCTGCCCGACCCGGCGACGCTCGGCGACCGGATGACCGGCAAGACGTGTGCCGGGACCTACGTCACGGGGACGGGCGTCGACGGGTCCCCGCGCCGTGTACCTGCACCACGTCGTCGACAACGAGTGGTCGATGCGCGAGTACGGCCACCAGGGGGTCGTGTGGCAGACGGCGATCAACCCGGTCGTCGCGCTCGAGCTCCTCGCGACCGGGGTCTGGAAGGGCCGCGGCGTCCTCGGGCCGGAGGCGTTCGACGCCGCGCCGTTCCTCGATTTGCTCGTCGCGTACGGGTCGCCGCACGGGATCGAAGAGCGCGAGCCGCCCACTTCGTAGAGAATGCCCCGCCGTGCGGGTCGCGATCATCGGCGCAGGACCGTCGGGCCTGGCGACGCTGCGCGCGCTGACGCGCGCCGGCTTCGACGCCGTGGCGTTCGAGCGGGGCACGCGGGTCGGCGGCGTGTGGACGCTGGAGGACCGGCCGACCGCGGCGTACCGATCGCTGCACCTCATCACCTCGCGCCCGCGCACCGAGTTCGCCGAGCATCCGATGCCCGACGGAACGCCGGACTACCCGAGCCGTGACGCCGTGGGCGCGTACATCGAGTCCTACGTCGAGCGGTTCTCGCTGGGCGAGCGGATCCGGCTCGGCGTGGGCGTCGAGCGCGCGCAGCGCCGCTCCGGGGGCGGCTGGTCGCTCTTGCTCTCGGACGGCGGCGCCGAGGAGTTCGACGTGCTCGTCGCCGCCAACGGCCACAACGAGATCGCGTCGTGGCCGGACCCGCCCTACCCAGGCACGTTCGACGGCGAGCAGCTGCACGCGCTCGACTACCGCGACGCCGACGCGTTCCGCGACCGCGACGTGCTCGTCGTCGGGATGGGCAACAGCGCGATGGACATCGCGACCGACGTCTCGCATGTCGCGGCGCGGACCCTGCTGAGCGTCCGGCGCGGCAGCTGGGTCATCCCGAAGCGGCTGCTCGGCCAGCCCGCCGATCAGGTCATCCGGCCGTGGGTCGCGGTGCACGTTCCGTGGCGCCTGCGCCAGCCGCTCTCGCAGCTCCTGCTGCGCATCACCGTCGGCCCGCCGGAGCGCTACGGCCTGCCCGCACCCGAGCGGGGCCTGTTCCAGTCGCACCCGACGATCTCCGACACGATCCTCTCGCGCATCTCCCACGGCCGCGTCGTCCCGAAGGGCGCGATCGCGTCTTTGGACGGCGACGGCGTCCGCTTCGCCGACGGCACGCGCGAGCACGTCGACGCGATCGTGTGGTGTACGGGCTACCGGGTGGAGATCCCGTTCCTCGACCGGTCCGTGACCGGCGACGACCCGCGCGACATGCCGCTCTACCGGCGGGTGTTCCACCTCGAGGCCGACGACCTGATGTTCGTCGGGCTCATGCAGTCGACCGGGAGCGCGTTCCCGATCGTCGAGCGCCAGGCGCAGCTCGTCGCCGAGCGGCTGGCGGGGACGTGGGCACCGCCGGATCCGGGGCGGATGCGCGCCGAGCCGGACGAGCGCCGGCGGCGGGCGGAGAAGCGCTGGGGCACGCAAGGGCGCCCCGCGATGCGCGTCGACTTCGACGGGTACATGCACGAGCTCGCGGTCGAGCTCGACGAGGGACGGGAGCGGGCATCGCTCGTCGCGCGCTGATCACGGGCGCGAGCGGCGCGTTCGGCACGCAGTTGTCGGGCGAGCTGCGCTCGCGTGGCTGGGAGGTCGTCGGGCTCGATCTCGTCGCCGAGCGCGACGACGTCATCGCGTGCGACATCACCGACGCGGCGGCGGTGCCGGCCGCGGTGACCTCCGCGGTGGCCCGGCTCGGCGGGCTCGACGTGCTCGTCAACAACGCGGGCATCGGCGGGCCCGCGAGCGCCGGCGCGGCCCCGACCGACCACGTCCGCCTCATGCTCGAGGTCAACCTCCTCGGTGCCTGGAGCGTGACGGCGGCGGCGATCGACGCGCTCGTCGCCAGCCGCGGGCGCGTCGTGCTGCTGGGCTCGCGGATGGCGTTCCTCGGGCTGCCGCTCGGCGCCGCCTACGGCGTGTCGAAGCGGGCGGTCGTCGCGTACGCCGACGCGCTGCGGGCCGAGTACGGGACGCACGTCGACGTGACGTGCGTGCACCCCGCGTTCGTCCGGACGCCGATCCATGACCGCACGCGCGAGGCGGGGCTGCAGCTCGAGGGGTTCTCGAGCGAGGAGCCGATCGCGCAGGTCATCGCGACGCTCGTGCGCGCGTGCGAGACCGACACGCCGAAGCGCGACATGGCGGTCACCCGCGCCGGCGCGATCACGATGGCGGTCGCGCGGCACGCGCCGAGTGTCGTCGACCGCGTCGTCGCGCGAACGCTGCGCAAGCGCATCGCCGCCGG
>CADCVT010000199.1 GCA_902806215.1 uncultured Solirubrobacteraceae bacterium
GTGGGCTGGTCGAGCGGCTCGCGTGGCGCTTGTTCCGGCGGATCTGCCGGGGCCGGCGGGGCCAACGGCTCGGCGACGACGGGAGGTTCGGTCTCGTGCGGCGCGCGCATCCGCGGCTCTGCCGGCGCGAACGGGTCCCTCAGGTCCTCGCTGATGTCGTTGTTCCCCGGGGCAGGCGCAACGGGAGGGGGCTCGACCGATGCGGTCGGCTCGGCCGGCGGGTCGTCGAGCTCGAACGGATCGGGCTTGTCGCGCAGGTCGGCGGCGAACTCGACCTCGGCCGGCGTCGGCTCCGGCTCGACGCCCTCGAAGGGATCGTCGTCGCGCAGGGCCGCGGGCGGCGGGGGCGGCGGAGCCGGACGCCCCTCGCGCGCAGCCCGTCGCGCCTCGCGTTCGAGGCGTGCGCGCTCCCGCTCCTCGGTGGAGCGGTCGCGCGATGGCGAATCGGGTTGACGGCGACCGAAGAGGCTCATACGGGCGAGCGGAGGTGAGGCTAGCGAGGGGCCCGGCGGACGCGGCTCAGCCGGCCCACGGCCCGCCGATGTTCTGCCAGTAGGCAGGACGCGGGTCGGACTGTTCCGACGGACGCTCCTCGGCGATCGTCTCGGGGTGCACGCCCTCGGGCTTCTGGTCGGGCGTGATCTCCACCCCGTCCTTGCCGATGCGGACGCGCACCTTCGGCGGGGCTCCTGCAGTCAGACGCTCGGTCTTGTCGCGACGGTGCTCGGCCATGCCCTCAGGCTACAGGACCCTCGGCCCGCCCCAGCCATCCCTCGAGCAGGTGCGCGGCCGCGCGGGAGTCCTCGTCGCCCTCGCCGCCGAACCGCTCGGCCATGCGCGTCGTGAACCGCTCGTCGTAGAGCTCGACCGGGACCCGCCGGCCGAGGCTCTCGCGCAGCCGCTCCGCGAACGCCCGCGTCTCGACCGTCTGCGCCGTGTCGTCGCCCGACAGCCCGAGCGGCAGGCCTACGACCACGGTCTTGACGCCGTGCTCGCGGATCAGCCCGAGCACCCGCGCGAAGCCCTTGCGCGTCGCCGGCCGCTCGACGACCGGGAGCGGGGTGACGATGATCTGCGTCGGATCGGTGATCGCGACGCCGCACCGCGCCGACCCGTAGTCGAGCGCGAGGACGCGGGCCACTACGAGGAGAGCGCGGTCTCGATCGCGCCGCGGGCGGTCTCGAGTGCCGCTGGGAGCTTGGAGGGGTCCTTGCCGCCCGCCTGCGCCATCGTGGGCTTGCCGCCCCCGCCGCCACCCACGACCGCGGCCGCGGCCTTGACGATGTCGCCGGCCTTCACGCCGCGCTCGACGAGCGCGGGCGTCACGGCGGCGACGAGCGACACGCGCCCCTCCCCTCCGGCGCCGAGGACGATGACGGCGCTGTCGCCGAGCTTGCCCTTCACGCGGTCGGTCAGGTCCATGAGGACCTTGGCGTCGGTGACGCCCTCGACGACCATCGTGAGCACGCGCGCGCCGTCGACGTCGACCGCCTGGCCGGCGAGCGAGTCCGCGTCGAGCGCCGGAGCGGCGCTCTGCTTGCGCGCCTCCTTGGCCTGCTTCTGCAGGTCGGCGACCGCGCTGACGACCTCCTCGGGGCGCTTGCGCACGAGCGTCGCGGCGTCGCGCAGCAGCGCGTCGTGCGAGCGCAGCAACGCGACGGCCTCCGGGCCGGTGAGCGCCTCGATGCGCCGGACGTTCGCGGCGCTCGACGTCTCCGCCGTGAGCTTGAAGACGCCGATCTCGGCGGTCGAGCGGACTTGCGTTCCGCCGCAGAGCTCGCGCGAGAACGACCCGTCGCCGATCTGCACCATCCGCACGACGTCGCCGTACTTCTCGCCGAACAGCGCCATCGCGCCGAGCGCGCGGGCCTCGTCGAGCGGCATCGACAGCGCCCGCACCGGCTGGTTGTGGAGGATCTGCTCGTTGACGCGATCCTCGACCCAGCGGACGTCCTCGTCGGACAGCCCACCGCCGTGGGTGAAGTCGAAGCGCAGCTTGTCCGGGCCGACGTACGAGCCGGCCTGGCGGACGTGCTCGCCGAGCCGCTCGCGCAGCGCGGCGTGCAGCAGGTGCGTCGCGGTGTGGTTGCACTGCGTCGCGTGGCGGACGTTCGCCGAGACCCGCGCGACGACCCGGTCGCCGGCCGCCAAGCCCCCTCGCAGCTTCTCGGCCAGGATCGCCTGGTCGTCGCCGATCCTGAGCACGTCGATGACGCGGGCGCTGGTCGAACCGTCCTCCCCGACGATCTCGCCGCCGTCCGCGACCTGGCCGCCGCCCGTCGCGTAGAACGGCGACTCGGCGAGCTTGACGAGGACGCAGTCCGGATCGTCGTCCTGCTCCACGCCGCCGACGGTGGTGTGCTGTTCGAGCGTCTCGTAGCCCGTGAACTGCGTGGCGAAGCCGGCCGTCTGGGCCAGCGTCACCGCGCGCGAGCGCAGCGCGTTCGCACCCGAAGAGCCGCCGGGCCCGGCCTCGGCGACGCCGCCGCGCGACTGCTGGCGCTGACGGTTCATGAGCGACTCGAACCCGGCCTGGTCGACCCCGAGCCCGTGCTCGGCGGCCATCTCGAGCGTCAGGTCGATCGGGAAGCCGTACGTGTCGTGCAGCTGGAACGCGTCGGCCGACGAGACGCCCTCGTCGCCGCGCTCCCTGGCGCGCGCGATGAGGTCGTCGAGCAGCCGCGTGCCCTGCTCGAGGGTCCGCCCGAAGGCGTCCTCCTCGTTGCGCAGCCACATGCCGATCTCGCGCTCGCGCTCGAGCAGCGCGGGATACTCGTGCCCCATCAGCTCGTTGACGGTCTGCTGGAACTTGGGCAGGAACCCGGGGTCCATGCCGAGGCGCCGACCGTGCTGGATCGCGCGGCGCATGATCCGCCGCAGCACGTACCCGCGGTCCTCGTTGGAGGGGACGACGCCGTCGGCGATGAGGAACGTCATGCCGCGCGCGTGGTCGGCGAGGATCCGCAGCGACCGGTCGACCTCGTCGCTCGACCCGTACCGCGCGCCCGACAGCTCCTGCCCGAGCTCGATGAGCGGCACGAACTGGTCGGTGTCGAAGACCGACTCGACGCCCTGCTGCAGCGCGGCCATGCGGTTCAGGCCGAGCCCGGTGTCGATGTTCTGCGCGGGCAGCGGCGTCAGGACGTTCTCGGGATCCTGGTTGTACTGCATGAACACGAGGTTCCAGTACTCGAGGAAGCGCTCGTTGTCGCCGCCGGGCAGGTCGTCGTCGGTGCCGAAGTCCGGGCCGCGGTCGTAGTAGAGCTCGCTGCACGGGCCGCACGGGCCGATCGGGCCGGCCTGCCAGAAGTTCTCCGACCGCGGGAGCTGCACGATGCGCTCCTTCGGCACGCCGATCTCCAGCCAGACGTCGATGGCCTCCTCGTCCGGCCCGAGGCCGAGCTCGTCGTCGCCCTCGAAGACGGTGATCCAGATCTTGTCGGGCTCGAACCCGAAGCCCTCGAGCGACAGCTCCCAGGCGAACTCCGCGGCGCCCTTCTTGAAGTAGTCGCCGACCGAGAAGTTGCCGAGCATCTCGAAGAAGGTCAGGTGCCTCGTCGTGATCCCGACCTCCTCGATGTCGGGGGTGCGGAAGCACTTCTGGCACGTGGTCAGCCGGTGGTGCGGAGCCTTCTCCTGGCCCAGGAAGTACGGCTTCAGCGGGTGCATCCCGGCCGTCGTGAGCAGGACGCTCGCGTCGTAGTCGGCGGGTACGAGGGAGCCCGACGGCAGGCGCTTGTGATCGCGCTGCTCGAAGAACTCCGTGTAGAGCTTGCGGATCTGGTCGGAGGTCATGCGGATGTGGGAGTCTAGGCGCCGTGCTGCGTTGGACCGTTCCTCTGCTCGTCGCCCTCCTGCTGGCGGGCGACGCGACTGCGCAACAGGGCCGGTACGAGGGCTCGCGCCCGCACTCGGTGGCCCGCATCCGTGACCGCGACGGCGTCGCGGTCACGCGGATCGAGGCCAAGGTGCGCCGTGTCGGGTCCCAGCTCGAGGTCCGCGTGGTGCTCGACGCGCACCTTCGGCGCGGCACGTCGCGAGCCGCGGCCCTGCATGTCCTCTCGTGCACCGGGACGACCGACTACCCCGACTGCCCGAACCGGAGCCCGCGCCGGATCGCGCTCGCACCGCAGTCGCGGACGACCGCCGCGACGGTCCGTGTCGCCGTCCCGCCGCCGAAGACCGACGCGATCGTCGTCGCGCTGACCCGTCCGCCGCGCTACAAGCACGGCAGCGACCCGACGACGTACGCCTACCTCCAGATCCAGGGCGAGGGCTGGCGCGGCCGTGGCGCCGGACGTTCCTACGGCGCCGTGGTCGAGCCGCTCGACGGCTTCGACGTGCACGAGCTGCACTTCGACGGCATCGGCCTCGGGCCGAAGGAGGCACGGGCAGCGGTGATGTGGTCGGTGAGCTCCGAGGAGCCCGCACGCGTCCGCTGGGACTGCACGGTCGGCCCGTGCGGCGACAGCTTCCGGCTGAAGGGCGACGGCCGCCAGAACGGCGAGGGACCGCTCGACCGCACGGAGTTCACGACCGAGGGCAGCCCGACGCTGGGGATGGTCGGCATGGCCGGCAACCGGCGGCTGTTCTCGGTCCGCGTGCCGACGCCCGTCCGCTAGGCGATCGTGGCCGTGCCGAGGACCGCGTCGTCCTCGGAGAGGAACACGGCGGTCTGGCCGGGCGCCGCGCCGTCGATCGGGTCGACCAGCTCGATCTCGCTGCCCCGCAGGCGGCAGCCGAGTGCGCGCGAGCGGTAGCGCAGCTTGACCTTCGCGACGCTGTCCTCGTCACGGTGCAGCGTGACGGCGCGGACCGCCACGCGGGTCGTGGCGAGCGCCTCCCTCGGGCCGACGGTCACTGTGTTCGCGTCGGCATCGGTCGCGAGCACGTAGAGCGGCTCGGACGTGCCGCCGATCGCGATGCCGCGCCGCTGGCCGACCGTGTAACCGTGGTGGCCGCGGTGGCGGCCGAGCACGCGGCCGCGGCGATCGACGATGTCGCCGGGGCGCTCGCGGATCGCGCCGTGCTTGGCGAGAAACGCCGCCTTGCCGGTGCCCGCGAGGAAGCAGAGGTCCTGCGAGTCGGGCTTGCGCGCCACCGACAGGCCGGCGTCCTCGGCCAGTGCGCGGACCTCCGGCTTCGTCAGCTCGCCGAGCGGGAACCGCAGCCGGGCGAGCGAGTCAGCCGACAGGCCGGCGAGCATGTACGTCTGGTCCTTGGCGTCGTCGGCGGCCGAGCGCAGCAGGCCGTCGTCACCCACGCGCGCGTAGTGGCCGGTCGCGAGCGCGCCGGCGCCGAGGCGCTCGGCGACCTCGAGCATCCCGTCGAGCCGCACGTCGCCGTTGCAGCGGATGCACGGGTTCGGGGTCAGCCCAGCGGCGTGGTCGGCCAACCACGGCTCGACGACGCCCGCGCGGAACTCGTCGCGCAGGTCGAGGGTCAGGTGGGGCAGGCCGAGCCCGTGGGCCAGCTGCCGGGCGTACCGCACCGCGCTGGCCGAGCAGCACGAGCGCTCGCCGTCGTTGTCGGGGTCGCGCCAGAGCTCGAGGGTCACGCCGACGACGTCGGCCCCCGCCCGCTGCCGCAGCAGCGCGACGACGGTCGAGTCGACTCCCCCCGACATCGCGACGAGCTCCCGCTCGCGCTGGAACGGCATCAACGAAGGAGCGTCGGACCGAGCGACTGCCCGCCCCAAGGCGACGTGCAACGCGTCCGCCGCGAGCTCGGCCGCATGGACCTTGCCAGGGGACAACGAGCCCAGTTCCTCGCTGATCGTCGTTGTTCCGATCCGGGCGACGTCGAGCAAGGGGGTCCCCAGAGCGAGCTCGACGACCGCACTGCCGCACGCGACGACGGCACCGCAGCCGGAGGCCTCGAACGCCGCGTCGGCGACCACGCCGTCGCGCAACGCGAGCGTGACCGTGATCAGATCGCCGCACGCCGCTCCCCCAGCCGCCCCCGAGAACCCGCCGTCGACCGCGCGGCCACGACCGCGCGGGAACGACAGATGGTCCTCGAAGAGCTCGTCGGGCATGCCCGGTGAGCTTAGGAGGACTAGCCGGCCAGGTCGACGTACCGCGGCAGCGTGAACGTCGGGTACGTCTTCGGGTTCTTCGTCGTCTTGCGCACGCGGGTGCTGAGGCGGTAGACCGCCGCAAGCGTCTTCGGCGGCGCCTTGACCGTCACCGAGAACTCGCCCTTGCTGTTCGGCTTGACGCGCGCGACGACCGCGCTCTTCGTGCACGAGACGCGGCGCGTGATCGTGATCGTCCGCGCGGGCTTCGCCAGCGGCCGCTGCACCTGCCCGGAGATCCGCACGCGGTCGCCGCTCACGCGCACCGAGCGCACGATCATCCGCCGCTCGAGCTTGAGCCGCAGCGAGCGCTCCTTGCCGATCCTCGCCTGGTAGCGCGCGAGGTTCGTCGCGCGCAGGATCCGCGGCGGCAGCGCCGCGGTCGTGCGGAACGTGCCGTCCCTGCGGACGACCGCGCTCGCGACGAACCTGCGCTGATGCGGGAAGAAGATCCGGACGCGCTTGCCGACGAAGCGCTTGTCCGCGGCGCCGGTCAGGACGACGCGCCCGTTGCGCGAGATGACGTCGGTGAGCACGAGCCGGCGCGTCGTGCACTGCAGCGCGGCCTGCGCGGCAGACGTGGGGCCGGTGGTGCAGACGACGCTGTCCTGGCCGACGGTCGCCTCGCCGACGACGAAGTCGGTGACGCGCTGGCCGAGCAGCGCGATCGAGACGGTCAGCGCCCGCTGGGTGAGCGTGTTGGCCGTGCGGATCTGCTGGCCGGGCTGGATCGCGATCTGCGCGACGGTCGCCGGGATGGTGATGTTCGGCAGCCCGTCGAGGACCGGCCTGAGCGCCGCCTGGACGACCGGCAGCAGCTCCGGCGCGATGCCCTCGGGCAGGCCGATCTTCGACACGTCGAGGTTCGACGGGTCGATGGTCTGGCCGCCGAGCAGCTCGAGCGTCTGGGTGACGAGGCCGTTGAGCGGCAGCTCCTGGCCGAGCAGGCTGACGCCGGCGACGCGGGAGGAGCCCTCCAGGACCGGCGCGCCGTTGACGCAGCGGCCGCTGGCGAAGGCGACCGCGGCGCGCACGCGGACGAGGTCGGTGTTCGGCAGCCCGCCGTTGGGCAGGGCGGCGCGCAGCGCTGGGCGCAGGTCGACGGTGATCGCCTTCGGCGCCGTCGGGAGGAGCGGGACGGCCGGGAGCGGCACGCTCACCGGCGCGACGCCCTCGATCGCCTCGGTGACCGGCAGCTTGATGCCGAGGTCCGGGAGGATGCGCAGCCCGAAGTCGAGGAGCCCGCCGGTGGCGGTCACGGTCTGGGCGCCTGGCGTGTCGGCCGAACCGGTCGACGCGGTCGAGGCGCCGAGCGTGGTCGCGTTGAGCGGAGCGGGCAGCCCCGTCGAGCCGGTCAGCCCGGCCGTGCGGCAGAGCACCTGTCCCTTGTTGGCGGTGATCGGCTCCACGGGCGCCGAGCCGAGCACGGACGCGCGTCCGGCCGAGGCCTCGCAGCGCCAGCCCGCGGCGCTCGCCGATGACGTCCATGCACCCAACGAAGCGACGACCAGCGCCGCCAGCGCGGTTCCCTTGACTCGCATTCCTGCCTCCCTGCTCACACTCAACCCCGGAACGCGACGGAAGTCGCGCCCCTTCCCGCGGGCCAGAGTAGCCAGGACGCGTCCAGATCGGACCGCTCTCGCTCAAGACGCAACGCCCCGCGCCGACCATGAGGAACGTGGACCAGGTCTCGCCCCCGATGCGCTACGCCCTGCTGGCTGTGCTCGCCTTTGCGGGCCTCTGGTTTGTTGCCCTGCGCCCCAAGCCCGTCGACAGCACGAACGTGCCCGTCGCCCCCGCCGCCCAGCAGCCCGCCAAGGGCGTGACCGGCGCACCCGACAAGGCGACCGAGGCCGTGGCGAAGGCCAACGGCTCGAGCGCGAAGGGCAAGGTCGCCGCCAAGGCGACGTCCGACGGTCCCACCGCTGCCAAGCCGGCCGCCAAGACGCCCGCCGCCAAGGCTCCCGCCGCGTCGAAGCCGTCGGTCGCGAAGGCCCAGCCGGCTGCTCCGGCGAAGCCCAAGGCCGCCGCGCCCGCGAAGACCGTCATCCCCGCCGGCCAGGCCGCGACGCCCGGCTCGGGCTCCTCGAAGGGTCGCGTCGAGAGCGTGAAGGTCAAGCGCGTCCTCGCGGACATCGAGGCCAAGAAGGTCGTCGTCCTCCTCTTCTGGGACCGCCGCTCGAGCGACGACCGCGAGGTCTACCGCGCCGTCGAGGGCTCGGACCGCCACAGCGGCAAGGTCTCCGTCCGCGCCGCTCCGATCCAGCAGCTCGGCGCCTACGACGAGATCACGAAGGGCCTGCCGATCGCGGCGAGCCCCTCCGTCGTCGTCATCGACGAGAAGAAGCAGGCCACCGTCATCTCCGGCTTCACCGTGACCGAAGAGGTCGACGCAGCGGTGAAGCGCGCTCTCAAGCGCGGCTAGCTAGTACTTCAGCCCGAGCTCGCGCAGCTGCCGGTCGTCGATCGGCGACGGCGCGCCGGTCATCGGGTCCGACCCGCTCGCGGTCTTCGGGAACGCGATGACGTCGCGGATCGAGTCGCGGCCCGCGAGCATCGCCGCGATGCGGTCGAGGCCGAAGGCGATCCCGCCGTGCGGCGGCGCCCCGTACTTCAGGGCGTCGAGCAGGAACCCGAAGCGCGCGTTGGCCTCCTCGAGGTCCATGCCGATCAGGCCGAGGACCTTCTCCTGGACGTCGGCGCGATGGATGCGGATCGAGCCGCCGCCGAGCTCCGTGCCGTCGCAGATGAGGTCGTAGTTGCGCGAGCCGAGCTCGCCCGGGTCGCCGTCGAGGTCACCCAGCGGCGCGCTGAACGGGTGGTGCATCGGCGTCCACCCTCCGTCGTCGGTCTGCTCGAACATCGGGAAGTCGACAACCCAGAAGACGTCGTGCTTGCTCTCGTCGCGCAGGCCGAAGCGGTCGGCGAGCTCGAGCCGGATTCCTCCGAGCACGGTCCTGGCACTCCGAACAGCATCGGCGACGAACAAGAGGAGGTCCCCCGGCGACGCGTCCAGGGTCTGACCGACACTCTCTCGCTGGCTGTCGTTGAAGAACTTCGCGATCGGCGACCGCCATCCCTCGTCCGTGACGAACGCCCAGGCCACGGCCTTGCCGCCGAGGCGCTGCGCCACCGAGTTCAGCCCGTCGAGCTCGCCGCGCGACATCTCGACCTGACCGGCGTTGAGCGCGAGCACCGCGCCGCCGGAGTCGACGACCGAGGCGAACACCTTGAAGTCCGAGCCGCTCACCGCGTGCGAGACGTCGCGCAGCTCGAGCCCGAACCGGCGGTCCGGCCGGTCGGTGCCGAAGCGCGACATCGCCTCGGCGTACGACAGGCGCTCGTAGGGCGTCGCCGGGACGGGGCGCGGGCTGAGCGCCAGCACCGGCGCCATGACCTGCTCGATCGTCGTCATGACGTCGTCCTCGGTGACGAACGCCATCTCGACGTCGAGCTGGGTGAACTCCGGCTGGCGATCGGCGCGCGTGTCCTCGTCGCGGAAGCAGCGAGCGATCTGGTAGTAGCGCTCGTAGCCGCCCATCATCAACAGCTGCTTGAAGAGCTGCGGGGACTGCGGCAGCGCGTACCACGTGCCGGGCTCGCGCCGGTTCGGCAGCACGTAGTCGCGCGCGCCCTCCGGCGTGGACTTCGTGAGGATCGGCGTCTCGATGTCGAGGAAGTCGCGGGCGTCGAGCTCGCGCCGCATGATCGACGTGATCTCGTGGCGCAGGGTCAGCGCGCGCTGCATCTGCCGGCGGCGCA